>JANLUW010000135.1:0-1773 GCA_031363645.1 Rhizobacter sp.
GGTTTTGTGGGGCATGGGCATCAGCCAGCACGTGCACGGCACCGACAACGCGCGCTGCCTGATCGCGCTCGTCAGCGTCACCGGCCAGATCGGCAAACCCGGCTCCGGCCTGCACCCGCTGCGTGGCCAGAACAACGTGCAAGGCGCGAGCGACGCAGGGCTGATCCCGATGATGTTCCCCAACTACCAGCGCGTCGACGACGCCGGTGCGCATGCGTGGTTCGAGAATTTCTGGAACACCAAGCTCGACTCGACGCCGGGCTACACGGTGGTCGAAATCATGCACAAGGCTCTCGCGTCCGACACTGACCCGCACAAGGTGCGCGGCATGTACATCATGGGCGAGAACCCCGCGATGAGCGACCCCGATCTCAACCACGCGCGCCATGCACTCGCCTCGCTCGAGCACCTCGTCGTGCAGGACATCTTCATGACCGAAACCGCCTGGCTCGCCGACGTGGTGCTGCCCGCCAGCGCCTGGCCCGAGAAGGGCGGCACGGTCAGCAACACCGACCGCATGGTGCAGCTCGGCAAGCGCGCGCTCGACATGCCCGGCGATGCGCGCCAAGACCTGTGGATCATCCAGCAGCTTGCACAGCGGCTCGGTTTGGACTGGCATTACGAGGGCGAAGACTCGGGTGCCGAATCTGTCTACGAAGAAATGCGGCAGGCGATGCACGGCGCGATCGCCGGCATCACGTGGGAGCGGCTGCAGCGCGAGGGCAGCGTGACGTACCCGTGCCTGAGCGCCGACGACCCCGGCCGAGCCATCGTGTTCGACGATACCTTCGCGACCAAAGACGGCCGCGTCAAGCTCGTGCCGGCCGACATCATTCCGGCCAACGAGCGGCCCGATGCCACCTACCCGTTCGTGTTGATCACCGGCCGCCAACTCGAGCACTGGCACACCGGCAGCATGACGCGCCGCAGCGGCGTGCTCGACGCACTCGAGCCGATGGCGACAGCCTCGATGTGTGGCGCCGATCTGTCGGAGATGGGCTTGCAGCCAGGCGACGTGGTCACGCTGCGCTCGCGCCGTGGTGAAGTCGCGCTGCATTTGCGCCGCGATGACGGCACGCCGCGCGGCGCGGTATTCGTGCCGTTCGCGTATTACGAAGCAGCGGCGAACATGATGACGAACGCAGCGCTCGATCCGCTCGGGAAGATTCCGGAGTTCAAGTACTGCGCGGTGCAGGTGCTGGCGGGTGGCGTGCCGCGGGCTGCTGCTGGGTATGGGACGGGGGCGTCCTGATTTGTCTCGATTGAGTGCGACGCGTTGTGGCGCATCGCAGCGCGTCGCGGCAGGCAGCACCTGGCCGGGGGCACATGTTGTGGCGGTCTTCGCTTCGCTGCGACTGCGTTGCGATGCTCGGTCCGAGGTCGTGCCGCAGAGCTCGCTGCGTTCGCTGCGCTCACTGCACGCAATCAGCCGCGGCAAGTTAGTCCCGAAAGCGCGCTGCGCGCGCCGAAAGAGCGCCATTACCGCCTCCGATGCATGCATTCCGAGAACTGATCGACACGTTCGTCGGCGCCATCACCGCAGCGTCTAGACTTCCGCCTATGCAAACGATCGCCTATGCACCGACAACCGAACGCCCCGCCGTTCGGGTCGCGGTCGTCATGGAGCGCGAAGCGAACCCGAACCCGTGGGAGGCGTGGCGCTTCAAGCTGATCGACGTGGTGCCACACGAACATGCGTTCGGTGAATCCACCCGCGTGCTGCGCGATGACGGCAAGCTGCAGCGCACGTTGCACCCGAACTTCAAGCTGGAA
>JANLUW010000139.1:0-4604 GCA_031363645.1 Rhizobacter sp.
TTTCGGGCAAGTCAAAGGTGTGAGCGACACCGAACGTGACGCGGCTTGGCAACGCATCCAGGCTGCTGCGCGTCTGTATGGCGTGGAGTTGCACGAGGCAGGGTGGCGAGAGTTGCGTGCGCCGCACCTTCCAGCCCAGCCAAATTAAGTGCGATGGCGCGCTGCGACCAGCCTGCCGGCCCTCAGGTCGTCAGTACGAGAGATGCATCCGGTCGATGACGTTGAAGACGCCCGGGGTGCCCCAAACGGAATTCGTTGCGGTCTCGCGTTCGGCCCAGCTGTGGACCGTGCCCGCCAGCGTGACATCCGAACCCTGAACTTCGACTGAAATCTTCTTGGCGTCTGCGATTGACGTGCGTTGCAAGGCAGCTTCGATGTCCGACTTGACATCGCTGGGGATCACCGCGGGCTTGAGATTGATCTGGTTGTTGAGCCCTGCGACGCCCATCAGATGTCGAACAGCGGCTGTTGCGGCTTGCTTCTGGAACTGCCAATCCACTTCACCCGACAGGGTGACCCACCCGCCTTCAACCTTTAATTTGACGGCGCCGGCGGGCAGCGTGGAAGTCCATTCCAGCACATTCTTCACCGACCTGGCGATATCGCCATCGGATCGCACACCCAGGCCGGAGAGTTGCACCTTCAGGTCGATGGCCAGGGCGTTGACCCCTGACACGCGCTGCGCTGCGCGCTCGGCGCTCCACTTCGCGGCGTAGGAGTCGACCTGCCCGCTCAGGGTCACGACGCCGTCCTTCACTTCGACCCCGATGCGCGCAGCGTCGATCGCGGGTTCCCACTTCAGTTGTGCGCTCACGTCCTGCTGCAGTTGGCTGTCCGTCTTCATGGTGGTCTCTTCCGATCGTTGCTAGGGACCGGAAGTCTTGAGCAGCTTGCCCCGAACTGTCTGTGCGATGGCGCACCTGCAGAACGGTCGAACATGCCAGCAGTGGGATTGGAGGGTGAACGCGGGGCAATTCCAGGCATTGCAGGTCAGCACACTTCCGACAATGGGGTTGCTTGTGTTCAATCACCTGCGCGCAGAGCGCACCAGCAACCTTTCCGAAGGCACTCCATGGGCAAGCCGTCTCCGCAGTCCGCCCTCCCTGGCTATACCGATTGGGACATTGCCTTGACTCGCATTTCGCGGCAGGTTGCGCCGCAGGCCGATGCCTGCCTGCGTGAGCTGGCGCCTCGGTTTCAAGCCGTCGGACTGCACTGCGATCTGCAGTCCCGGCCGACGCCTCGCGGTCAGTCAAGTCTGCTGGCCGCGGTCGGCCGGCGTGGCTTGCTATTCATCGTCGACATCACCCTGATCGACGGCATGGCCGTCGCGGGACTTCGCGGCGCCACGCTGGATGTTCGTTTGCTGGACGCCTGTGGCGATACGGTGGCGCACTGTTCGGCTGCGGCCGCGTCCGGCGCGCCGGTCTATCGAACGAGCGCCGACGACATCATCGCGGCAGCCGAGCTGGCGCGCTCGTCGACCTCGGTTTTCGTGATGGCCATGGGCCACTTCGACTTGGTTACCGCTGCCTGACGAGCTTCGACAGGCGCGGCACCCGGAACCTCCCGGGCGCGCACAAGGGATGCCTTGCCGCATCCGCCAGTGCCTTCACACGGAGCGAGGCAAGGCGTCGTTGTGCCTCTTCTGTCGTCGGTCGGGCAGCGAACGCGCACCTCACGTCCACTGCAATGCCCCGTGTTGGCTACCGCACAGTCCATCGGGCAACTCTTGCGTACGCTGGCTCGCTACGCACAGTCAATTTTCGTGCGGCCGAATGCACCCCTCGAAAGGAACATCGTCATGACCCAGAAGAACCGCCGCCCCGCGCCCGTGCCGGGGCGTCCCCCGAACCCGAACGAGCAGCCGAGCCCGCAGACGCGGCCGGTCGAACCGAACGAGGTCTTGGGCCGCCACAAGACCACCGGACAAAAGGATCACAAGGGCGCTCGGTGAGCGACCCTTGGTTCTGCCCCGCGTGAACGCGCCCGAGGAGAAGAGGGATCCGGCGCTTGGCGATACGGATGTTCCTGCGGCCGCGGCCCTGGCGCCGGCCAAGCCCAAACCGTCTTACGTTCGTAGACACCGTGCGCAGGCGGTGGCCGTGCTGGTTGCGTTGGCCGTTTCGGCTGCAGTGTTGGCGCGCTGGTGGCTGGGGCCGCAGGTGATCACCGGCACGGTGCTGCGGCGCGACTTCGTGCAGAGCGTCGTCGCCAGTGGGCATGTCGAAGCGCCGCATCGGCTGGATGTCGGCGCGCAGATTACCGGCACGGTGCTGCGCGTACCGGTTGCAGAAGGTCAGGCCGTGAAAGCTGGCGACCTGCTGGTGGAACTTGATGCCGCAGAGCTGACCGCGACTGGTCGACAGGCCGACGCCGCCGTGGCGCAGGCCAGGGCGCGTTTGCGACAACTTCAGGAGGTGCAGGCACCCGTGGCTGCCCAGACGCTGCGACAGTCTCAGGCCACCCTGGAGAACGCCCGCGGCTTTGGCGCGCAACCAGGAGCTGTTCGACAAGGGCTTCGTCGGGCAGGCGGCACTCGATGATGCGCGCAAGACCAGCGAGCTGGCGGATGCGCAGATGCGCGCGACCCGGATGCAGCTGGATACCACCGGTGCCACCGGCAGCGACCGTGCGCTCGCGATGGCCGATCTGTCGGGGGCGCAAGCCAGCGCGCAGGCGGCTCGTGCCCGTGCTGGCTATGCCGCGATCAGTGCACCGGTCGCCGGCACGCTGATCGCGCGCAACGTGGAAGTGGGTGACGTGGTGCAGCCGAGCAAGGTGCTGATGACGCTCTCGCCGCGCGGCTTCACCCAGTTGGTGGTGCAGATCGACGAAAAGAATCTGGGCTTGCTCGCGTTGGGGCAAAGCGCACTCGCGTCGGCCGACGCGTACCCGACGCAGCGCTTCCCGGCACAGCTGGGCTACATCAATCCCGGCATCAATGCGACCACGGGCGCGGTGGAGGTGAAGCTCGACGTCGCCGCCCCGCCCGCGGTGTTGAAGCAGGACATGACCGTGTCGGTGGACATCGAGGTCGCACGGCGGCCGAAGGCTTTGATCGTGCCCCTCGCGGCCGTTCACGACGCCGACGGCGCGGCCCCGTGGGTGCTGCGCGTCGAGGGCCGGCACGCGGTGCGCATACCTGTGAATCTGGGTTTGCGCAGCGGAGGCCTGGCCGAAGTGACAAGCGGGCTGGGGCAGGGCGATACCTTCGTGGTCACGCCGGCCACGATCACCCCTGGCTCGCGCATTCGGATCGCTGCAGCCTCGGCCTCCGCGTCGCCGTGAACTAAACAGGGAAGCACGATGTTCAGCAGCCGCCTGCCGTTCGAATGGATCGTGGCCATTCGCTTTCTGCGCGAGGGCCGTCTCCAGACCGTGTTCATCATCGCCGGCGTAGCGATTGGCGTGGCGGTCATCGTCTTCATGTCGGCGCTGATGGCGGGCCTGCAATCCAACTTCATCCAGCGCGTCCTCTCGGCGTCGGCACACATCGAGTTGTTGCCACCCAAACAGGTCTCGAGGCCCTTGCGCAATGGCTCTGCGGCTTCGGCGAGCGAGGTCGAAGCTGCCATCGTGCAGGCGCCGTTGCAGTGACTCAAATCCATCGACCAGTGGCAGGCGGTTTCGGCGCAGATCCAGGCCATGCCCGCGGTGATGGTGGTGGCGCCGGTGGCGGCCGGCTCGGCCCTGGTGGTGCGCGGCAGCACCACGCGCGCGATCACGCTCACCGGCATCGAGCCCACACTGTATTTCCGCATCGTCGACCTGGGCGACAAGATCGTGCGCGGCAGCACGCGCCTCCTGGGCACTGACATCCTGATCGGCACCGAGCTGGCCAGTGATCTCGGCGTGGGCGTGGGTGACAAGCTGAGGGTCACGACCGGTGCGGGCGATGCTGTCGCGTCCAGCACCCTCACCATCTGCGGCGTCTTCGCCCTGTGCAACAAGGGCGCGAACCAGCGCAGCACCTTCGTCGCCTTGCGCACCGCGCAGAGCTTGTTGGGCCTGCCGGGTGGCGTGAGCAGCCTGGAGGTGACCGTGAGCGACGTGTATGCCGCAGAGACCATCGCGCAGCGCATCACGGCCGCCACCGGCGTGGAGTCGGACAGCTGGATCACCACCAACGCCCAGTTCTTCACCGCTGTCAGCGCGCAGACCACCGCCAACACCGCCATCCGCTTTTTCGTTGGCCTGTCCGTCGCTTTCGGCATTGCCAGCGTGTTGGCGGTGGTCGTGGTGCAGAAGTCGCGCGAGATCGGCATCCTGCGCGCGATGGGCGTCTCGAGGGCGCAGATCCTGCGGCTGTTCCTGCTGCAAGGTGGCATGCTCGCGCTCAGCGGCGCGGTGCTGGGCAGCGGCATTGGTGCGCTCGGCCTGATCTTTTGGCAGCGACTCGCGAAGAACGCCAACGGTACGCCGCTTTTCCCTTTGGTCATGGACCCGAAGCTCTTTGGCGCGGCCTTGGTGTTGGCCACGGTGACGGGCCTGGTCGCCGCCTTTGCCCCGGCGCGCAGTGCAGCTCGGCTCGACCCGGTGGTGGCGATCCGTGGCTGACACCGCCGCGACCGGGATGCCTCCTGCGCCGGCCATCGCGCCAG
>JANLUW010000179.1:0-4535 GCA_031363645.1 Rhizobacter sp.
CCATAGTTGTTGGAGCAGTTGGTCGTGACCACCGGCAGGCCGTAGGTGTGGTGCCATGCGCGCACGAGGTGGTCGCTCGCGGCCTTGCTGGCCGAGTACGGGCTGTTGGGCTAGTAGGCGTCGGTCTCGGTGAAGGGCGGGTCGGTTTTGGCCAGCGAGCCGTAGACCTCGTCGGTGGAGACGTGGTGGAAGCGGAACGCGGCCTTGGCAGCCGGATCGAGCGTGGACCAATGCGCACGCGTGGCTTCGAGCAGCGTGAAGGTGCCTTCGATGTTGGTCTTGATGAAGGCACCAGGCCCGTGGATGCTGCGGTCGACATGGCTCTCGGCCGCGAAGTGCACGACAGCGCGGGGGCGGTGGAGGGCGAACAAGCGGTCGAGCAAGGCGCGGTCGCAAATGTCGCCGTGGACGAAGGTGTGGCGGGCATCGGCCTGCAGCGAGGCCAGGCTCTCGAGGTTGCCGGCGTAGGTGAGGGCGTCGAGGTTGACCACCGGCTCGCCGCTGGCCTCGAGCCAATCGAGGACGAAGTTCGCGCCGATGAAGCCGGCGCCGCCTGTGAGGAGGATCATGGCTCGACGCGGCCGTAGGTGTCTTCAAACCGCACGATGTCGTCTTCGCCGAGGTAGCTGCCCGATTGCACCTCGATGATCTCGAGCGGCAGTTTGCCGGGGTTCGAGAGGCGGTGCGTCGTGCCGAGCGGTATGTAGGTGCTTTGGTTTTCGGTGAGCAAAATAACCCGGTCACCGTTCGTGACTTCGGCGGTGCCACTGACGACGATCCAGTGCTCGGCGCGGTGGTGGTGCATCTGCAGGCTCAGGCTCGCGCCGGGCTTGACCATGATGCGTTTGACCTGAAAGCGCTCGCCCGAGTCGATGCTGTCGTACCAGCCCCAGGGGCGATGCACTTGCCGGTGCAAGGTTTGCTCGCTGCGGCCGGCGTCGTGCAACTGGCCGACGATGGCTTTGACATCTTGGCTGCGAGCGCGGTCGACGACCAGCACCGCATCGGGCGTTTCGACCACGATCACGTTGTCGAGCCCGACCACGCCAACCAGCCGGCTGGTCGCGTGCACGAGCGTGTTGCGGCTGTCGCTGACGAGCGCATCACCGTGCGTGGCGTTGCCAGCGGCGTCTTTCGGGCTCACGTCCCAGACGGCATCCCAGGCACCGAGGTCGGACCAGCCGGCGTCCATCGGCACCATGCGGATCTCGAACTCGGGCGACTCGGGGCAGCGCTCCATCACCGCGTAGTCGACCGACTCGCTCGGGATCAGCGCGAACGCCGCGCGGTCGGGCCGCACGAAGCTGGCGTCGGTGCTTCGATCGAGCCATGCGGTGCGCGTGGCCTCGAAGATGTCGGGTCGAAAGCGCTGTAGTGCGGCGAGCCAGACCGAAGCGCGCACGACGAAGTTGCCGCTGTTCCAGTAGTAGCCGCCGTCTGCAACGTAGCGTTGCGCCGTGGCCAGATCGGGTTTCTCGACGAACTGCGCGACGAACTGCGCGTCGATCTGCGTGTCCGTCGATGGGCCGCCCTCGGCCGCCGTGCAACGCAGGTAACCGAAGCCGGTCTCCGGTCCGGTCGGTGCAATGCCGAGCGTGACGATCGCGCCGTTTGCCGCAGCGCGCACCGCGCGTTGCAACGCGGCGGTGAACGCGGCCTCATCGGTGTAGGCGTGGTCGGCGGCCGTGACGACCAGCACCGGATCGTGCCCGCCCTCCAGCGCATGCAACGCGGCGAGCGTCATCGCGGGTGCGGTGTTACGGCCCATCGGTTCGAGCAGGACGGTCGCCGGTGGCAGGCGCAGCTCGCGCAGTTGGTCGAGCACGAGAAAGCGATGCTCCTCGTTGCCAACGATGCACGGCGCGCCGACGGCCATGTCGGCCGCGCCGAGTGAAGCGAGCCGCTGCGCCGCTTGCTGGAACAGGCTCTGGTTGCCTTGCAGCACCAGGAACTGTTTCGGGTGCTGCGCACGCGACAGCGGCCACAGTCGCGTGCCGCTGCCGCCGGCCATGATGACGGGTTGGACTGGAATCGAGGTCATGGTGATGTCAGGAGGGATATCGGAAGCGGAAGCGGTCAGGCGGCGTTCAGGTCGCCAGCCCGTTCGGGTTCATGCGCTGCCAGCGCCAGCTGTCGGCGCACATCGTGTCGAGGTCGCGCGTGGCATGCCACTGCAGCAGCTCGTTGGCGAGCGACACGTCGGCGTAGCTCGCCGCCACGTCGCCGGGCCGGCGCGCGACGAAGTCGCAGGGCACCTTGGCGCCGCTGGCCCGCTCGAACGCGCGCACGACCTCGAGCACGCTGTGACCCCGGCCGGTGCCGAGGTTGGCGGTGATGGAGCGCTGGCGGTCGAGCAGGTAGCGCAGTGCCTGGACATGGCCTTCGGCCAGGTCGAGCACGTGGATGTAGTCGCGCACGCCGGTGCCGTCGGGGGTCTCGTAGTCGTTGCCGAAGACCTGCAGCCGCTCGCGCCGGCCGACCGCGACCTGCGCGACGAACGGCAGCAGGTTGTTCGGCGTGCCGCGCGGGTCTTCGCCGATCAGGCCGCTCCCGTGCGCGCCGACCGGGTTGAAGTAGCGCAGCAGCGCGATCCGCCATTGCGGATCGGCGAGTTCCACGTCGCGCAGAATGTTCTCGCCGATCAGCTTGGTCGCGCCGTACGGGTTGGTCGCCGACAGCGCGGCGTCTTCGCGCAGCGGCAGCGATTCGGGCCTGCCGTAGACCGTGGCGCTCGAACTGAACACCAGCGTCTTGCAGCCGTGATCGGCCATTGTTCGGGCGAGCGTCAGCAGGCCGCCGATGTTGTTCGCGTAGTAGTCGAGCGGCTTGGCGGTGCTTTCGCCGACGGCCTTGAACGCGGCGAAATGCACCACCGCATCGATTGCCTCGCCGGCGAAGACCTCGGCCATCGCGGCGGCGTCGCATACATCGGCGCGCACGAACTCGGGCTCGGTGCCGCTCAGGCCGCGCAGCCGGTTCAGCACCTCGGGCGAGCTGTTCGAGAAGTCGTCGACGCCGACGACGCGAAACCCCGCCGCCAGCAGGGCGAGCCAGGTGTGCGAGCCGATGAAGCCGGTCGCGCCGGTCAGCAAAATGCGCGCTGAGCTCATCGCAGCGTGAACTGGGCCGAGCAGCCGATCACGTTGGCGCTGTAGGCCAGGCCCGCCGCGCCGCCGGCGTCGCGCTTCTCGTGCGAGAGGTTGCAGCCGAGTTGCCAGGCCCGGGCGATCGCCCAGCTCGCGCCGAGCGACGCGACCTGCAACTTGTCGTTGTAGTCGCCGCCGCCCGGATTCGCGATCCGCGACTGGCGGTAGGTGTAGCCGGCCGTCACGCCGATCTTGGCGGTCGCGGCATAGGTGCCGCCCAGCGACAGGCTGTCGGCCACCTGGCTGTTCTGGACCAGCACCGTGGTCGCCGGTGTCGACCCGCCCGGCCCGGCCTGCGCCGGCACGTTGAAGAACGTGCCGTTGGTGCCGGCGTCGCGGTTGTAGGCGAGGCTGAACGCCAGCTTGGCGGTCGGCGCGTAGGTGGCGGCGAGCGAGCCGGTCAGGCCGCTGAAGTCCTGGTTGCCGCCGCCGGCGTTGGTCTGACGCGTAAAGCTGAGCCGGGCGTTCACGCCGGTCTGCACCGTGTAGCGCCAGTTCAGCGAGAGGTCGATGTTGCGGCCGTTGCTGTTGGTGGTCTGCCCGGCCGGTGCGCCCGCGACCGCCGCGCCCTGCTCGGTGCGGGTCAGGCGCAGTGCCACGCCGGCGGTCAGGTCGGGGTTGATGTTGTAGAAGGTGCCGACGCTGCCGCTGTCGGCCGACGAGTTGGACGAGTTGGACGAGAGCTGGGTCGGCCGCGAGTAGCGCACCCGGCTGTGCGAGTAGTCGCCGCGCACCGACAGCAGCCCGGTGCCGCCCCACGCGATGCGGGCGCCGATCTGGTCGGTCTTCACTAGGTTGCGATCGTTCGTCTGCACCTGCGCCGACGAATTGCCGTCGAGCTGCGCCAGACTCTGGTTGGCACTGACGTTCACGCCGCCCGACAGGTTCCAGACCGTGGCCCAGTCCCACCCGGCGTTCAGGCCGTAGCTGGTGTTGGTGAGGTTGTCGTTGTCCTGGTACCGGTTGTAGCGCACGTTCCCGGCGCCGTAGAAGTGCTGCCGGCCGATTGACAGGTCGAGCCCGCCGACCAGGCCGGTGCTCGAATAGGTGTCGGCCCGCGCACGATCGGGCGCGAGCGGCGCGTTGTCGTTCAGCCGGTAGACGTTCGAGTCGCGCGTCAGCGATTGGGTCGCGCCGACGTACCACGGGTTCGGGTCCTCGGCCCAGGCGCCGCAGCTGGCGGTCGCGGCCAGGGCGGCGACCAGCGGGCGCAGGCCGCGCATCGGGTTCGAGGTGTCGCGAGCGTTCATTCGGTGTCTCCAGTGTGCGGGTGGCGCTCTCTCACGAACCATGCCGGAGGTCGGCCCGGTCCTCGTTCAATAGGCATGCCGGTCGAAGAACACCAACCGGATCGTGCGCACGATGATCTGCAGGTCCAGCCCGAGCGAC
>JANLUW010000209.1:0-1973 GCA_031363645.1 Rhizobacter sp.
GGCTCGTCGGCGATGACGAGGTCGACGCGCTGAATCGCCAATTGCCCCAACAAGTCTTGGAACTTGCCTTCGTGGCAAATGAGGCGAACCGGCAGCGGCACATCGAGCGCAGGCTCGAGCAACCGGTAGGCGATCGACTTCGGCACCGCATCGGCGATGCCGACGCGAAAGTCGAGCACCTGCCCGCCGGCGCGTGCATGGCCGATGGCAGCCTCCATTTCGGCGCCGAGGCCGAAAATCTGATCGGCATAGCCGAGCGCCGTTCGCCCTTCTTCGGTCAGCTCGAGCCGGCGCCCGCTCTTGCGAAACAACGTGCAGCCGAGCCGCTCTTCGAGCAATTTGATCTGGCCCGAAAGGGTTTGTGGCGTGATGTTGAGCTGCTCGCCGGCCCGCATGATGCCGCCCGCCTTGGCAGTGGCCCAAAAGTAGTGAAGGTGTTTGAAGTTCATGTCGACGGCTTTCCCGTGCGGCGTTGCACAGTTCGTTTTAGACGAAGTGATGCGTCATAAAAAACGAATTTACGCGAAGTGTGGTGAGGCGTATCTTGCGTTCTATTCATTACGAAAGGACTTTCATGAACACCAACCTGCAAACCGGCGCTGCTCTTCACGGTGCGGCCGGCGATGCTTCGATTCAACAGCGCAACCGGGTGCTGCGCAACACCTACTGGCTGCTGGCGCTCTCGATGGTGCCGACGGTGCTTGGCGCGTGGATCGGCGTGTCGACCGGCATCGCCAGTGCCATGCCGCCCGGCATCGGGCTGGTCGTGTTTTTGGTCGGTGCGTTCGGCTTCATGTATGCGATCGAGAAGACGAAAAATTCCTCTGCCGGTGTGCCGGTGCTGCTCGCGTTCACGTTCTTTATGGGCCTGATGCTGTCGCGGCTGGTCGGGCAGGTGCTCGGCATGGCCAACGGCGCGAACCTGATCATGATGGCCTTCGCAGGCACGGGTACGATCTTTCTCGGCATGGCGACGTTGTCGTCGGTCATCAAGCGCGATTTGTCGGCGATGGGCAAGTGGTTGTTCATCGGCGCGGTGATGTTGTTGGTGGCCGGGCTGGCCAACTTCTTCATCCAGTCGAGCGCGCTGATGATCACCTTGTCGGTGCTCGCGATCGGCATCTTTTCGGCCTTCATCCTGTACGACCTCAAGCGCGTGCAAGACGGCGTTGAGACCAACTACATCACCGCCACGCTCGGCGTTTACCTGAGCATCTACAACGTGTTCCAGTCGTTGCTGGCGGTACTCGGCCTGACATCGGGGAACAACGAGTGAGTGTCTTGAGCAGCAGGTCGACTGCTGGATCTTTTAAGCCCACATCGCATAAGCACAATCCAATAATGTTCTTCTGCAATCTGTAGAGGCTCCGTACATTCGAGTGCTTGTGCGCCGACCAGCGCGTCTTCGGGCACTCGAACTGGATGGACTGGATCGCAATTCTCAGCGGCTTCGGCGTCGGCGCCATCGTCGGCCTGACCGCGCGGGCGGCGGCTCGCTGATGATGCCGCTGCTGTTGTCTGAGTACAAGCTGAACCCGGCTGTCGCAATCGGCACCGATTTGTGGTTTGCGGCGGTCACAAAGACCGCGGGCTCGGTCTCGCACCACCAGGCCGGTCACGTCAAATGTCGCATCACCGCGCTGCTGCTCGCCGGCAGCATTCCGGCCTCGCTCGCCACAGTGGCGCTGATGCACTTCACCGGCGTGACCAAGGGTTGGGCTTCGGCGCTGACCTTCACGCTCGGCATCGTGCTGCTGCTGACGGCCGTGACCGTCGCCTACAAACGCGTCTGGCAAAGCGTCGGCCTGTGGCTGGAGCGCTGGATTGCCGAGAACCGAAAGCCATGGCTGACGATCGCCTGCGGGCTGATCCTCGGCGTGCTGGTATCGCTCAGCTCGATCGGTGCCGGCGCGATCGGCGCGACGCTGATCCTGCTGCTCTACCCGCGCCTGAAGTCGCATGAAATCGTCGGC
>JANLUW010000221.1:0-2321 GCA_031363645.1 Rhizobacter sp.
CTTCGGCTTGACGCAGGTCTGGTTCTTCTTCTTCATCGTGCTGCCGTGCATGCGCGGCAAGGGTGAGCCAGCACCGCAACAGCCTTGGGATGGTGCCGAGGGCCTGGAGTGGGAAGTGCCGTCACCAGCGCCGTTCCACACCTTCGAGACGCCACCGCACCTGAACGCGTCGGCCACCAAGATCATCCTGGCTCCCGCTGGTGCGCATTGAGATGACGCCCGAGCAAAAAAAGAGCAACCAGCGGCTGGGCTGGACCCTGGGCGGCATTGCCATCGCGATCTTCGTCGGCTTCATTGCGAAGAGCTTTTTCGTCGGCATGTGAGCGCGCACGCGACTCGCCGATCCGCACCCATCCATGTCCGACTCCGCCCCGAACCCACCCGAACGCGACGCCGCGCTGCGACGTGACAACCGCCGCATGCTCGGCAAGCTCGTGGTCGTGGCGGTGGCGATGGCGGGCTTCGGCTATGCGCTGGTGCCGATCTACAACACGATTTGCACGGCGCTCGGCATCAACGTGCTGTCGCTGTCCGAGATCGATGTGCAGGGCGGAAAAAAGGGTGACTACGCCAAGAACACGCAGGTCGTCACCAGCCGCACGATCACGATCGAGTTCGACGCGAATTCGCGCGGCCCCTGGGAGTTCGCACCCGAAAAGCGTTCGGTGCAGGTGCATCCGGGCGAGCTGACGACGGTGATGTACACCTTCAAAAACGTGCAGAACCGGACCATGGCTGCGCAGGCCATTCCGAGTTACGCGCCGATGCAGGCGATGCCGTATTTCAACAAGCTTGAGTGCTTCTGCTTCAACCAGTACACGCTGAAGGCGGGCGAAGAGAAGAAGTGGCCGGTCGTGTTCGTGATCGATCCGAAGCTGTCGAAAGACGTCAAGACGATCACTTTGTCGTACACCTTCTTCGAGGTTGGCGGCCGAGTGCCGCCGGAGCCGACGGGCAACTCGGCGGCAACGCCAATCCCCGCGCCCGGGGCCAAGCAATCATGAGCGGCGACGACCTGAAGCAGGCAGTGCAGCGCAAGATGTCTTTCGTGCGAACGATGCAAGCCGTGGCATGGGGATTCTTCGGCGTACGCAAGGGCGCCGAGTGGGAGAAAGACCTGAAGCAGCTCAACCCGGTGCACCTGATCATTGCCGGTGTGATCGGTGCGGCCTTGTTCATGGTTGTGCTGCTGGTGGTGGTCAACTGGGTGTTGGCGAGCGGCGTGGCGAAATAAGCCGTTCGAAACGCAGCGTTCGGGTCGGTCAAAGCGTTCGAGAAGATTTTCGGATACCAGGATTTCAGGAGAAAAGCATGTCGGCTGCGGCACCTCACGCGCAAACACCTTACTACTTCGTCCCGGCGCCTTCACGTCATCCGGTGCTGGCGTCGACCGGACTATTTTTCGTGATCCTCGGCGCGAGCCAATGGATCAACGGACACGAGTGGGGCATGTACTCGCTGGTCGCCGGTTTCGCGCTGTGGATCTTCGTTTTGCAGCAGTGGTTCCGCCAATCCATCGGCGAGAGCGAGGGCGGCTTGTACAGCGACAAGATCGACGTCTCGTTTCGCTGGAGCATGAGCTGGTTCATCTTCTCGGAGGTGATGTTTTTCGGCGCTTTCTTCGGCGCGTTGTACTGGACGCGAATGCACGCACTGCCCAACCTCGGCAGCCTGGAGAACGCGGTGCTGTGGCCCGACTTCCGCGCCATCTGGCCGAGTTCGGGTGCTGGCATGACCGGCTCGCCGGGAAGCATCGTCGACCCGTTCACGACCATGGGTCCGTGGCCGATCCCGACCATCAACACGCTGCTGCTGCTGACCTCGGGCGTGACGCTGACGATCGCGCACCACGCGCTGGTCGCCAACCACCGCGTGCGCTGCATCGCCTTCATGTGGCTCACCGTGGCACTCGGCGTCACGTTCCTCGGCTTCCAGATCTACGAGTACCACCACGCGTATACCGAGCTGAACCTCAAGCTGTCGTCGGGCGCCTACGGCTCGACCTTCTACATGCTGACCGGCTTCCACGGGTTTCACGTGTTCGTCGGCACGCTGATGCTGCTGTTCATCACGATCCGCCTGATGAACACGCTGATGCTGCTGTTCATCACGATCCGCCTGATGAAGGGCCTCTTCACGCCGCAGCGCCATTTCGGCTTCGAGGGCGCGGCCTGGTACTGGCACTTCGTCGACGTGGTGTGGCTGGGGCTTTACACCCTGGTCTACTGGCTTTGAGCGACCACCGCACCGGCACCCCGAAAAAGCGCCGCGAGGCGCTTTTTTCATGGGGTGGCGCCGACTACCGCGTGGCGCTACTTGCC
>JANLUW010000304.1:0-2634 GCA_031363645.1 Rhizobacter sp.
GTTTCGCCGCACACCGATGTCGTCGTCGAAGTCAAGGTTGTCGTGCTCGGCGAAACCGATTAAGGTTTCACCAAGCTCGATACGAAAGGCCGGCTTTGCCGGCCTTTCTCATTGGGCGACGCGCATTCGATTGTTTCAACCGTTTTTCTTACGGCTATGCACAGGCTTGTACACAGGCCGGCGCATGCGCCGGTCTGCAGGACCCACCGATGTCGGCCGTCTTCCCGTTCAAAGATTCCAGCGCGACCCGCCCCGACGACGAGGTCTCCAAACTCCGCATCCCGCCGCACTCGGTCGAGGCCGAGCAAAGCGTGCTCGGCGGCCTGCTGCTCGACAACAGCGCCTGGGATCGCGCAGGCGACCTGCTCGTCGACAGTGATTTCTACCGCTTCGAGCACCGCCTGATCTACGCCGCGATCGGCACGCTGATCAGCGCGACTAAACCTGCCGACGTGATCACCGTCTTCGAGCAGTTGCAAGGCCTCGGCAAGGCCGAAGACTGCGGTGGCTTGGTCTACCTCAACGCGCTCGCGCAAAGCGTGCCGAGCGCCGCCAACATGCGCCGCTATGCCGAGATCGTGCGCGAGCGCGCGGTGCTGCGCAAGCTGGTCGCCGCAAGCGACGAGATCGCCACCAGCGCGTTCAACCCGCAAGGCCGTGCCGTCTCGGCGATCCTGGATGAAGCGGAGGGCAAGATCTTTCGCATCGGCGAAGAAGGCTCGAAATCGCAGCAGGGTTTTCTGAGCATGGACACGCTGGTCGTGCAATTGCTCGACCGTGTCACCGAGCTGCACGAAAACGGCGCCGAAGACGTGACCGGCGTGCGCACCGGCTACTTCGACCTCGACCGCATGACCTCCGGCTTCCAGCCCGGCGACCTGATCGTGCTCGCGGCGCGGCCGTCGATGGGCAAGACCGCCTTCGCGCTCAACATCGCCGAACATGTGGCCGTCGCCGAAGGCCTGCCGGTGGTCGTGTTCTCGATGGAGATGGGCGCGGCTCAGTTGGCGCTGCGCCTGGTCGGCTCGCTCGGCCGCATCGACCAGAGCAACCTGCGCACCGGCCGGCTCAAGGACGACGAATGGGGGCGGCTCTCCGAGGCCGTCGAGAAGCTCGGCAGCGTCAGCATGTTCATCGACGAGAGCTCGGCGCTGACCCCGACCGAGGTGCGTGCACGGGCACGTCGCCAGGCGCGTCAATGCGGCCAGCTCGGCATGATCGTGGTCGACTACCTGCAGTTGATGAGCGGCAGCGGCGGCAGCAGCGACGAGAACCGCGCGACCGTGATCGGCGAAATTTCGCGCGGGCTGAAGTCGCTCGCGAAAGAGTTGAAGTGCCCCGTGCTCGCGCTCTCGCAGCTCAACCGCAGCGTCGAATCCCGCACCGACAAGCGCCCGATGATGAGCGACCTGCGCGAGTCGGGCGCGATCGAACAAGACGCCGACGTGATCATGTTCATCTACCGCGACGACTACTACAACAAAGAAGCCAGCAAGGAGCCCGGCATCGCCGAGATCATCATCGGCAAGCAGCGCAACGGGCCGACCGGCATGGTCAAGCTGTTCTTCAACAAGCCGCTGACCAAGTTCGACAACCTGGCACCGGGCAGCGCGGGCGGTAGCGACTACTGATGAATCATGGCAAGGCGGTCGTGACGATGATCGTTGTCACGCTGATGTGGAGCATTGCCGGCGTCGTCACGCGCCATCTCGACTCGGCACGAAGCTTCGAGGTCATGTTCTGGCGCAGTGCGTTCACGGTGCTCGCGCTCGTGGTGATGCTCTCCGCGATCCGCGGCCGCGCAACGCTCGCGCGCGCGCTCCGCTACGGCGGCAAGACGCTCTGGCTCTCGGGCATTTGCTGGAGCGTGATGTTCACGGCGTTCATGGTCGCGATCACGCTGACCAGCGTCGCCAACGTGCTGATCACGATGGCGAGCGCGCCGCTGATGACCGCGCTGATCGCGCGCGTCTTTCTCGGCCAGCGGCTCGCGGCGCGCACCTGGGCTGCGATCACCGTCGCCGGGATCGGCATCGCGTGGATGTACGCGCGTGAGTTCAGCGCGGCTGACCCGCAGCATCTGATCGGCACATTTGTCGCGCTCGCGGTGCCGATCGCCGCGGCGGTCAACTGGGTAGTGATCCAGCACACGCGCACCCGCGCCGATCGTGACCTGCTTCCCGCCGTGCTGATCGGCGCGGTCTTGTCGGCATCACTCACCCTGCCGTTCTCGCTGCCGTTCGCCGCTTCTGCGCACGACCTCGGGTTGCTCGCTTTGCTCGGCGTGGTGCAGCTCGCGATTCCGTGCCTGATGTCGGTCGCCGCGGCACGGCATTTGAGCGCGCCCGAGGCATCGTTGCTCGCGCTGCTCGAAGTGATTTTCGGCGTGGCGTGGGCGTGGCTGGGCGCGGGCGAAACGCCGGCCATGCACGTGATCGTCGGCGGCGCGATGGTGTTGATCGCACTCGCTGCGAACGAGGCAGTCGCGCTGCGCCAATCCGCGCACTGAAGGTATGCAGGAGCGCGCATCGCAGTGCGTGGGTGAGAGGGCTTCCCCTCAGCGCCGCGCAGCGCGCTGCGCACTAGCATCGGCCCCATCAGCCACCTCGACCGACGCATGAAACAGCTTCCCGG
>JANLUW010000373.1:0-10015 GCA_031363645.1 Rhizobacter sp.
GATCACGTGGCCGACATCGACGACGACGAGAAACGGCGGCCGCCCTTCCGCAGCCGGCAGCGCGCGGGCGTAGCTCTCGGCCTGCGAGCGGGCGCGCAGGAGCGCGTCGTCGAAGCCTTTGGTGTGCGCGCCTGCACGCACTTTCTTGGCTTCGAGCACGAAGCGTCCGCGCTGGTGGCAGTCGATGAAGCCGTTGCTCTGCGTGCTGTCGCCGTGCGCGAACTGCACGCGGCGCTCGAACACGTAGGCGTTGTCGCGGGTGTCGTCGCGCGCCGGGTCGGGCTTGGGCACGCCGAGCAAGTCGCAGAGCTCGCCGACGAAGAGTTGGTAGTTGGCGCGCTCGGAGCCGGAGGCGGCGTGCCAGCGGGCGATGAAGGCGTCGATGGCGGGCACGCGGGCGGGGTCGGTCACGGCGGCGATCATAGGGCCGGTGTGATGCAGCTCGGCGCGCGCTGGCGTTCGACAGCGCTTGTGCGGCAACTTACTTTCAGAGACCGGTTTTTGGCATCGATCCTGCTGTTTGGCGAGAACCGGCACCGAACGCTCCGAATCGCCCGAAAACCGCAGTCGATCCGGTGATCGCTGTGACATCGCCGTTACGACGGCATCACTTCGGCGCTACTTCGGCGCGCCGCGCACGACACGAAACGCCAATGTTGAAAGCAGACGAATCATGATGAAAGCCGCACCGCGCCCACCGAGGCTTGCCACCGCCGGCATGCTGGCCGCACTCGCCGCGCTGATGACGGCCTGCGGCGGTGGCGGCGGCTCGACCGACACGCCGACCACCGTGGCCAGCACTGCTGCGGCGCCGGGGCCGGTCTCTGCACCGACACCGGCCGCGGGGCCAGTCGCAGCGCCGACGCCGGGCGCGGCTTCGGCACCCGGGCCAGCGGCTTCTGCGCCCGCCGCCGGCCCGACGCCAGCGCCGCCTGTGAGCCCACCGGCAGCACCACCACCGCCTCCGCCACCACCCGCAGCCGTGTCGACCCGCGACGCCGTGCGCCTTGCCGACCAGGCCACCTTCGGCCCGACCGACACGCTGGTCGCGTCGATCAAGTCGCAAGGCCTCTCGGGTTGGGTGAGCGCGCAGATGGGCGCCGGCAGCTCGCGCTACGCCAGTGGCAACGGCGGCGAGGTGCACCAGTTCACCGGCAGCGGCCAGTTCTGCGACGGCAAGGCCGACACCTGCTGGCGCGACTGGTCTTCGACCGAGCCGCTGGTCTGGGATTTCTACCGCAACGCGCTGAACCAGCCCGACCAACTGCGCCAGCGCGTGGCGTTCGCGTTGCAGCAAATCGTCGTCGTCAACAGCCTGGAAGTCAGCGGCACCTACGGCTTTCGCTCCTACTACAACAACCTGCTCGACAACGCCTTCGGCAACTACCGGCAGGTGATCAAGAAGGTGGCGCTCTCGCCGGTGATGGGCGACTTTTTGAACAACGCGAATAACGACAAGGCCGCGCCGAACGAGAACTTCGCGCGCGAATTGCTGCAGCTTTTCAGCATCGGCACCTGCGAGCTCGCCCTCGACGGCAGCCTCAAAGGCGGCGCCTGCACCGCCACCTACAGCAACGAGATCGTGCGCTCCTATGCCTACGCGATGACCGGCTGGACCTACCCCGCCGGCGGCAAAACACCGTGGGGCTGTTGGCCGGCCGGCATGAATTGCCGCTACTACGCCGGTGACATGACCGCGGTCGCGAGCTACCACGACACCGCCGAACGCAAGCTGCTGTCGAGCGTGACGGTCGCGACCGGCACCGCCGCCGCACCCGCGCTCGAGGCCGTGCTCGACAGCCTGATGGCGCACCCGAACATCGGCACGTTCATCGGCAAGCAACTGATCCAGCACCTGGTCGCCAGCAACCCCTCGCCCGCCTACATCACGCGCGTGGCCACGGCCTTCAACACCGGCAAGTACGGCAGCTTCGGTGCCGGCACGAAGGGCGACCTCGCGGCCACCGTGGCCGCGGTGCTGCTCGACTCGGAGGCGCGCGGCGAGACCGTCACCCGCAGCGCCGGCAAGCTGCGCGAACCGGCGCTGATGTTCACCGGCGTGCTGCGCGCACTCAACGGCGAGACCGATGGCGATGCGCTCAGCTGGTGGTGGGGCGACAGCCTGCGCCAGCACCTGTTTCGCCCGCCCTCGGTATTCAACTACTACCCGCCCAATTACCCGGTGCCGGGCACGGCGCTGGTCGGCCCCGAGTACGGCATCCACAGCGCGAACGCGGCGCTCGAGCGGCTCAACTTTTTGACCTACCTGCTCGACTGGGACGGCTCGGCACCGAACGCCGGCATTCCGAACGCCGTCGGCACCAAGGTCGACCTGAGTGCGCTCACCGCCGACGCGGCCGATGCGACCAAGCTGGTCGACCGCATCTCGATGCTCGCGCTCGGCCAAGCCTTGCCGAGCGCGCCGCGCTCGAAGGTGATCGAGGCCGTGACGTGGTGGGACGCCAGCCGCGACGCCACGAACTGGAAGATCAACCGCGTCAAAGCCGCCGCTTACCTCGTGTACGGTTCGCCCAACTACCAGGTGCAGCGCTGATGAAAGCCGATGCCATGAACACCACCACGCCCGACGCTCACACCTCGAACGCACGCCGCCGCTGGCTCATCGGCAGCGGCTCCACGTTGGCCGCAGCGCTCGGCGCCGGCACCGTCGGCAACCTGCTCAGCATTCGGCCTGCGTTTGCCGCCGACTACAAGGCGCTGGTCTGCCTCTTTCTGTACGGTGGCAACGACGGCATGAACATGATCGTGCCGACCGACACCGCGCGCTACGACCAGTACGCCGCGGTGCGCAAGGGCCTCGCGATACCGAAGGCGAGCCTCGCGCCGCTGGCCGGCGTGAACTACGGCCTGCACCCGGCGATGGGCGCGCTCGGTGCGGCCTGGAGTGAAGGCAAGCTCGCGCCGGTGTTCAACGTCGGCCCGCTGGCACAGCCGTTGACCAAAGCGCAGTACCGCGCCGCGGCGGCCAATTCGCACATCCTGCCCGACAGCCTGTTCTCGCACTCGGACCAGCAAATTCTTTGGGAGACCGGCAGTGCCGATTCGCTCACCCGCACCGGCTGGGGGGGCCGTGCGGCCGAAACGCTCGCGACCGTGAACCCGGTGATCTCCGTCGCCGGCAGCGCTCGCTTCGGCCTGAGCGCGTTGCAAACGCCGCTGGTGCTGCCCGGCCCGGGCTCGACCTTCGGCGCCTACGGCTTGCAGGCGAGCGACACCTGGGCGCCGATGGTTGCGCGCAAGGCCGCCATCGACGCGCTCTACGTGCAGCAGCAAGAGCTCGCGCTGGCCGATGCGTACACGGCCGCACAGCGCGACGCGTTCGCGATGTCGGCGCGGCTCGGTGCGCTCGTCAAGACCAAGCCGGGCGACGCCGACGCTATCGCCGCGATCGATGGCGCGTTCGCGTCGATCACAACCGCCGGCAAGATCAACACCGGCATGGGCAACCAGCTTTACCAGCTCGCCAAGCTGATCGCCGGCAACGCCACCGTGCAGGGCAACCGGCAACTTTTCTTCGCGTCGATGGGCGGCTTCGACACGCACGGCAACCAGCTCGTCACCGGCAGCCCACTCGAAGGTGACCACGCTAGGCTGTTGAAGGAGTTGGGCGACGCGCTCGCTGCGTTTTACGCTGCATTGAAGGCACTCGGCCTGAGCGACGCCGTGACCACCTTCACGCAAAGCGATTTCGGCCGCACCTTCGCACCGAACAACAGCACCGGCACCGACCACGCGTGGGGCAACCAGCACCTCGTGCTCGGCGGCGCGGTGCGCGGCGGCACCACCTACGGCACCTACCCCGAGCTCGTGCTCGGTGGCGCGAACGACGTCGGGCTCGACAGCTGGGAGCTGCAGGGCCGTTGGATTCCGACCACCGCGGTCGACCAGTACGCCGCCACGCTGCTCGGTTGGTTCGGCGCTGCCGAACCGCAGCTCGACACCGTGTTGCCCAACCTGCGCAACTTCGGCACGGCGCGCAAGCTGGCGTTCCTGTGACACCGCTCACGGAACCCACCGGGCCAATCGCCCGCAATAGTTAACGGAACGGTCGACACTTCCCTCAAACACTGACTGCGCCGGCCGAAGACGATTCAGAGCGGACCGCCGGTCGTCATCGATTGGAAGTTCGCGCGCAGCGCCACGCGCTGCCAATGCAACCGGGCTTGAGGCGATGACTGCTTTCACACACGCGAGTTTCGAGCGCAGCACGCCGGCGGGTCGGTCGTGTCGTTGAACGCACAGCACGACAACCGCCGCCGGGCTGTGTCGATGGCGCTAGCGGCGGTGCCGATTCTCGGCCTGTCGGTCTGGTCGGTGCGCCTGCCCGAGGTCTGGGCCGGCTTGGGTTACACGCAGTGACACACGCTGCTCGAGCTGCTCTCGATGTTGATCTGCGGCGCGATCGTCGCGGTCGCATGGAACGCACGCTCGCTCGAAGTGCCGCGCAGCGTGCACGTGCTGGGCAGCGCCTGCGCCGGTGCGTTGCTGCTCGATCTGGCGCACACGCTGTCGTTTCCCGGCCTGCCCGACTTGCTTGGCTCCAACACCTCGACCCGCACCGTCGCGCTCTTCATGGCAAGCCGGCTGCTGATCGCGCTGGCGATGTTGTGCGTCGCTGCACTGCCCTGGCAACTCGACCACGAACCGCGCTGGGTGCGCTGGGTACCTTCAGCCGTGGCGGCGTACCTGCTGGGCGTGGTTGGCTGGGTCTTCGGCGCGCCCGACGGCCTGCCAGCGCTGCTGATCGACGGCCAATCGCTGACCTTCGCAAAGCGCGCCGGCGAAGGCCTGCTGGTGGGCTTGTTTCTCGTCGCCAGCGTGATGCTCGCGCGGCGGCTGCGCACGCCGCAGCCTTTCGATGTGCGCTCGCTGCCGTACGCCGCGGTGCTGATGGCGCTCGGCGAGGGGGTGCTCACGCTGTACACGCGGCTGACCGATCTGGCGCTGATCGTCGGCCACCTCTACAAGGCGCTGGGCTTCTGGTTGGTGTACCGAACCAACGTTGCCGACAGCATCCGCGCGCCCTACCAACGCCTGCTCGATTCGCGCCACAGGCTGCGCAACAGCGAAGACGAGCTGCGCACGATCACCGACAGAATCCCGGCGATGGTCGCATTCGTCGACACCGAGCAGCGCTACCGCTTCGTCAACCGCAACTACCAGCGCTGGCTCGGCCTGGACCCCCAGGCAATGCTCGGCAAAACCGTGAGCGATGTCTTCGGCGAAAAGTTCTGCATGACGCTGAAGCCGCACCTCGAGCGCGCGCTCGCGGGCCAGACCTTCGCGGTCGACCACCGCATCAACGGCATCGAGTTCGCACGTGGACGCTGGCTCAACATCATGTACATGCCGAAGGTCGACGCCGATGGCGAGGTCAGCGGCGTCTACATTCTGAGCAGCGACATCACCGAAGTGATGGTGGCCGAGCACCGCGCGCTCTTTCTCGCCGAGCACGACGAGCTGACGACCTTGCCGAACCGTGCCGCATTCCAAGTGGCGATGAACAAGGCGATCGAACAAAGCGCGGGCGACGCGGTCAGCCAATCGACCCAATTCGCGGTGATCTTCGTCGACGTCGATCGCTTCAAGGTCATCAACGACACGCTCGGCCACGCCGCCGGTGACCACTTGCTGCAGGCGCTTGCCACGCGCATGAAGCAGGTCGTGCGCGGGCGCGACCTGGTGGCGCGCATGGGCGGCGACGAAATGTGCCTGCTGCTGCACGACGTGCGCGACGCAGCGCACGCGAGCGAGATCGCCGAGCGCATCCTCGTTGCGCTGCGCGAGCCGGTCGAACTGCGCAGCGGCATGCAGCATCACGTGACCGTCTCGGCTGGCATCGCGATCTATCCGCAAGACGGCACCGACACCGAAACCCTGCTGCGCCATGCCGACATCGCGATGTACCGCGCCAAAGACGCCGGCCGCGACGGCTTCGCATTGTTCGGCGCGCACGACGACGGCCCGGCCGAGGCGCGCCTGAACCTCGAGCTCGAACTGCGCACCGCGATCGAGACCGGCCAGCTCGTGCTGCACTACCAACCGCGGGTCGACGTGGCCACCGGCCGGCCGCTCGGCATGGAGGCGCTGGTGCGCTGGCAGCACCCGGAGCGCGGCCTGCTCGCACCCGGCCACTTCATCGACATCGCCGAAGAAACCGGCCTTGTCGTGCCGATGGGCAAGTGGGTGATGCGCGAGGCCGGCCACACGATGCAGCGGTTGCAGCAGGCCGGGGCCGGCGGGTTGACGATATCGGTCAACGTCAGCGCGCGCCAATTCAAAAACGCGCGGCTGGTCGACGAGGTCGCCGAGATGCTTGCACTGGCCGGCTGTGCGCCGCACCAGATCGAGCTCGAGCTGACCGAGAGCGTGGTGATGGACCAGCCCAACATGGCCGAGGCCACGATGCGCCGCCTCAACGCGCTCGGTGTGCGGCTGGCGATGGACGACTTCGGCACCGGCTACTCCTCGCTAGGCGCGCTCAAGCGTTTTCCTGTCGACGTGGTGAAGATAGACCGTTCGTTCGTCAACGACATTCCCGGCGACGCGGGCGACTCGGCCCTCACCCGCGCGATCATCGCGATGGGGCACTCGCTCGGTCTGCATGTGTGCGCCGAGGGCGTGGAGCGCAGCGACCAGCTCGACTTTTTGCGCCACGAAGGTTGCGACGAATACCAAGGCTATTTCTTCGCCAAGCCGCTGCCCGAGACCGCGCTGACTGCGCTGCTCACGCAGACCTTGCATGCTGCGATGGCCGCCTGACCGCCCGCCGATGCCGCACGCCGCGCTCCGCTTCCTGTCGTTCGCTTTCGCGGCTGCCTTCGCGTTCGCTGCGCCGGCAGCGCGCGCGCAGTCCTCGGGTGCCGACGCGACCCCGCGCATCCTCGCGCTCGAACGCCTCGGCCGGGCCGACCCGTTCGGCGCCGCGACAGCACTCGACGCACTCGTGCCCGCCACGTCTGCGCTGAGCGTGCAGCGGCTCGAGCTGCTGACGGTGCAAGGGCTGATGCTGGCGGTGGCCGCACCGCCCGACGCCAAAGAGCGCATGGCCGCTTTGCTCGAAGCCTGGGGCCGCGACCCGACTGCGGCGAACGCGCCCTCAGCCGCTGCCGCCGCGCTGCTGGTGCGTGCCCGCTCGGTGGCGCGCGACGGCAACCTGCAACGCGCCGACTTGATGATGCGTGAAGCGATGGCCAAGCTGCCTGCGAGCACGACGCCGCGCGACCGCTACCGCTTCGTCGTCGTGCACGGCTACATCCTCGACCGCGCCGGGCAGCTCGAACAAGCCGTGCGAACCCACCACGAAGCGCTGGCGTTGGCCGATGCGCAAGGCGAGCGCTGGCAGCAGTCGGAGGCGCGCACCGAGCTGGCCTACAGCTACTACGGCGCGAAACAACTGGAGCGCGCGCGCAGCCTGAGCCTGGAGGCGATCGCGCTCGCCACCCAAGCCGACGACGCGGTCGCGCTCGGCCGCGCGCACAACACCGCCGGCATCGTGCTTGACGGCCTGGGCGATGCACCCGGTGAACTGCGTTCGTTCGAGGCGGCGATCGCGAACGCGCGCCGCGCCGGCGCGAAGACCGACGAGGTGCGCTACCTCGCGAACCTGGCCGACTTCTACCTGAAGAGCGCCGACTTCAAGACCGCGCTGGCGATTGCCGAACGCGCGTTGCCGATGGCGCGCGAGGTCCGAGATTCGAGCAGCGAGATGGTCTCGCTCGCCAACATCGGCATGGCGCACATCTCGATGCAGCACCTCGCACTCGGCAAGCGCTACGTGCGCGAGGCGATCGCGATCGACGAGGCGCGCGGCTCGGCGACCGGCGTCACCGACACGCTGCGCGAACTTGGCGGCTACCTGGAAAAGGCGGGCGATCTGGCCGGTGCGGTCGATGCCTACCACCAGCACCGGCGCCTCGCGACCACGCTGCTGCGCGACGACCAGCAAAAGGCGATCCTGGCGATGCAGGAACAGTACGACGCCGATCACCGCAGCCGCGCGCTCGTGCTGCTGAACCGCGAGAACGACATCAAGGCCGAGCAACTGCGCCGGCGCGATTTGCAGCAGCGCTTGTGGTGGCTGCTCGCCGCCGCCTTCGTGCTGTCGTTCGCCGTCGTCGCGCTGCTCTACCGCCGCGTGCGCCAGACGAATCGGCTGCTGTCGACCAGCAACGAGGCGCTCAAGGTTCAGAGCGAGCGCGACCCGCTCACCGGCCTGGCCAACCGCCGCCACTTTCAGCATGCGATGCGGCGCATGGCCGAAGACGGCAAGCTCAGCGGCACCGTCTACCTGATCGACATCGATCACTTCAAGCACATCAACGACCGCCACGGCCACGGCACCGGCGACGTGGTGCTGGTCGAGGTGGCGCGCCGCTTGCGCGAAACGCTGCGCGAGCCGGACCTGATCGTGCGCTGGGGCGGCGAGGAATTTTTGGTCGTCGTGCAGGCGCTCGGAGCCGAGCAGGTCGACGCGCTCGCGCAGCGCATGCTCAGCATGCTCGACCGCACGCCGGTCGTCGTCAACGCGCAGCGCATCGCGGTGACGGCCTCGATCGGCTTCGCGACGTTTCCGATCGGCCCCGGCCTGCTGCGCGTGTCGTGGGAGCGCGCGATCGACCTCGTCGACACCGCCATGTACCTCGCGAAGGCGCACGGCCGCAACCGCGCTTACGGCGTGCGCCTGCTGCAGGCGCACGACGAAGCCCGGCTGGAGGCGATCACCCGTTCGCTCGAAGCCGCCTGGCGCGACGGGCAGGTCACGTTGACCTTGCTGCAAGGCCGCGCGGCGCTGGCGGTGGCGGTGGCGGCATGAAGGTGCGCTCGTTCGCGAGCCGCGCCCTGCTCGCTTCGATGCGGGCCTGTGTGTTGGCGCCAGCGCAAGCGGCCTTGCTCGCGACCGTGCCGATGATCGCCGCGGCCGCGGCCGCGCCTGCGCCGTACCGCTCGAACGCTTTGGCCGAACAGGTCGACGCGCTGGTTCACCAGGGCTTCGAGCACCCGGAGCAGGCCCTGATCGCGCTACGCATGATGCCGGCGGCGCGCACCGGATCGATCGACGAGCAACGCATGCTGCTGCTGGCGGCCGGCATCGTCGAGGCGCAGTCCGGTGGCGCGGCGCGGGCCGGCGCGATCGCTGAAAAACTGCTCCTATTGGCACCGATGCCCGCGCCCGCACCCGCACCCGCATCTTCACCCACGAGCACACCCGATGACCCGGCCGTCCGCGCGGTCGGTTCTTCGAACCTGGTGCGCGCGCTGGTGGCTGAAAACGCGGGCCAGCTCGACGTAGCCGCTGCGCTCGCGCAATCGGCGTTGTCGGCCTTCAGCGCAGGCTGCCCGGGCGCGCCGGCCGGGCCGATCGAAGGGTCGCCGTGCCTTTACCGCGCGGCCTGGCGCGCGCTGCAGATCCTCGAACGCCGCGCGGCCAGCCAGGGCCTGTCAGTGACCGCCACCGCGCACGCGCAGAGCGCATTGGTACTGGCCGAATGGGCTGGCGACGCGCGCCGCCGCAGCGTGAACCTGAGCGCGCTGGCCCTGTACTCGAGCGGGCGCGGCGAGCGCGAGCTTGCCCGGCGCCTGGTCGCGCAAGCGCACCGGCTGGCTGCACAGACCGATGACCCAACCGTGCAGGCACAAGTCAGCGACACCGAGGCGCGACTTGCCAAGGCGCTCGGCGACCCGCAGGGCGCGCTGCGGTTCTACGACGAGGCCCTGGCAATGGCCGCACTCGGCAAGGCGCCACGGCTCGAAGCGCAGTTGCTGAACAACCTGAGCGACACCTACGCCCACCTGAAGCGCCCGGCCGATGCATTGCGCGCCGCCGAACGCGGGCTCGTGATCGTGCGCCGCCACCACGACCTGCGCGCCGAGCGCGTGTTGATCATCAACACCGGCATCGCGAAGATCGGCCTGGGCCGCATCGCCGAAGGCAAGCTCGACCTCACGCGCGTGTTCGAGCTCTGGCAGCAAAGCGGCGAGACCGGCCGCCAGG
>JANLUW010000390.1:0-6457 GCA_031363645.1 Rhizobacter sp.
CGGCGCGCAGATCGCGCTGGTCCCGGGCCCTTCGGCCAAGGTCGATCTCGCCGAGATGCTGCGCGATCTGGGGCGCGGCGGCATCATCGAGTTGCATGTCGAAGCCGGCCACAAACTCAACGGCTCGTTCGTGCGCGAAGGCCTGGTCGACGAGTTCCTGATCTACATGGCGCCCAGGCTGCTCGGCATCGGCCGTGAGCTCGCCGCGTTCGGGCCGCTGGAGCAGCTGCAGGACAGCGTCGCGCTGCGCTTCATCAGCGTCACACCGGTCGGTGACGACCTGCGGCTGATCGCGCGCCCGATCGCCCGCGCTGCGACAATGATCGAATGAACCCCCTACGCTCACTTCGTTCACGGCCCCCCGAGGGGGTGTCAGCGCCCTTCGGGCGGCCGGGCGGGCGCTGATGTTCACCGGCATCATCACCGGCCTCGGCCGCATCACCGATTCGCGCGCACTCGGCACCGACGCATCCCACGGCAAGCAGCTCACGGTTCAAACGCCGCTCGGCTACCTGGACGACGTGCAACTCGGCGACAGCATCGCGCTCAACGGCGCCTGCATGACGGTCACCACCCTCGATGCAGCCGCGCAGCGCTTCACCATCGACATCTCGGCCGAGAGCCTGGACAAGACCGCCAGCCTCGCCGAGCCGGGCCCGGTGAATCTCGAGAAAGCGATGCGTGCCAACGACCGGCTCGGCGGCCACATGGTCAGCGGCCATGTCGACGGCATCGGCCGCGTGACGCTCTTGCAGAGGGTCGGCGAGTCATGGGAGCTGCGCGTCCGGGCGCCGCTCGAACTCGCGCGCTTCATCGCCTACAAAGGATCGATCACCGTGAACGGCGTGAGCCTGACCGTGAACCGCGTGATCGATCCGAAGCCCGCGTTCGAACAAAGCGGCTTTGGCCAGATCGGCCCCGACCACGGCGGCTGCGAGCTCAGCATCAACCTCATCCCCCACACGCTGCAGAGCACGACGCTCGGCACGCTGAAGGCCGGCGCACATGTGAACCTCGAGATCGACCTGATCGCGCGGTATGTGGAACGCATGTTGACGGCGCCCGCCGGGGCTCGGTAGACCGCTGGCTCTTTATCGACCACCAAGGCGAAGGCATTCACCCCGCTGCGCTGGTACCCCGGGTCAAGAGAACCGACCGCCCAACCTACAATTCGCCGATGGCAATTTCTCCTATTCCCGAGCTGGTTGCCGAACTGGCAGCGGGCCGCATGATCATCCTCGTCGACGAGGAAGACCGCGAAAACGAAGGTGATCTCGTCATCGCCGCCGACCACGTCACGCCAGACGCGATCAACTTCATGGCGCGCTTCGGCCGCGGCCTGATCTGCCTCACGCTGACGCCCGAGCGCTGCGAGCGCCTGCAACTGCAATCGATGACCGCGCGCAACGGCACGCGCCACGGCACCGCGTTCACCGTCTCGATCGAAGCCGCGACCGGCGTCGACACCGGCATCTCGGCGGCCGACCGCGCGCGCACCGTGCAGGCGGCCGTGGCGCGCGACGCGAAAGCGAGCGATCTGGTCCAGCCCGGCCACATCTTCCCGCTGCGCGCGCAAGAAGGCGGCGTGCTGATGCGCGCCGGTCACACCGAGGCGGGTTGTGATCTGGCCGGCATGGCGGGCCTGTCGCCCGCGTCGGTCATTTGCGAAGTGATGAAGGACGACGGCACGATGGCGCGCCTGCCCGACCTGATCGCGTTCGCACGAGAACACGGCCTGAAGATCGGCACGATCGCCGACCTGATCGAGCACCGCAGCCGCAACGAAACGCTGATCGAGCGTGTTGGAAACCGTCCGCTCGTCACCGCGCAAGGCACGTTCGACTGCACCGCGTTTCGCGATCGCACCGGTGGCCTGCACCTGGCGCTGACGAAGGGCGCATGGGCCGAAGCCGACGAAGTGCTGGTGCGCGTGCACGAGCCGCTCTCGGTGATGGATTTGCTCGACGTAGGCGGCAACTGTCAACACTCGTGGCCGCTGCCGAAGGCGCTGGCGATGCTGCAGAAGAATTCGCGCAGCGCCGCGCTGCTGCTCAACTGCGGCGAAGACGTGGCTGCGCTGGTCCAGCATGTGCTGCCACCGTCGAACGGCGCTGCGCACACCGCCCGCTCGCAAAGCCAAATGGACCTGCGCACCTACGGCATCGGCGCGCAAATTTTGCGCGAGCTCGGCATCGCGAAGATGAAGCTGCTCGGCAGCCCGCGCCGCATGCCCAGCATGATTGGCTACGGGCTCGAGGTCACCGGGTTTCTTGCCTCAGAACAACACCAGGGATGAACGATGCAAGACGCTGACAAAGGTGAGATGAACCGAAGCGAAACCCAAAGCCGCGGCATGCAAGCGCAGATCGACGGGCGCGACTTGCGCATCGGCATCGTGCAGGCGCGCTTCAATGCCGCGATCACCGACAAGCTGGCCGAGCTGTGCCTGGCCGAACTGCAGGCGCTCGGCGTCTCGCCCAAGCACATCAAGCACGTGACCGTGCCGGGCGCGCTCGAGGTCGCGATTGCGCTCAACGCGCTGGCCGAAAGCGAAGGCTACGACGCGCTGATCGCGCTCGGCTGCGTCGTGCGCGGCGAGACCTATCACTTCGAGTTGGTGGCCAACGAAAGCGGCGCAGCCGTCACGCGCGTCGCGCTCGACCACCAGATCCCCATCGCCAATGCGATCCTCACGGTCGAGAACGAAGCGCAGGCCTGGGCGCGCACCGAAGAAAAGGGGCGCGACGTGGCCCGGGTGGCGGTTGAGATGGCCAATCTGATGGAAGATTTGTCGTGACCGAACCCGTCGACCCCACGGTCTCGTCCGACGACGCACCCGCCGACCCACCCACCGCGAAGCCCGCGCCGAAAAAGAAGCCCGGGTTCAAGCACACGAAGCCGAAATCGGCGCGCCGCCGCTCGCGCGAGTTCGCGCTGCAAGGCCTGTACGAATGGCTGGTCTCGGGCGCCGAAGCGATCCTGATCGACGCCCACATGCGCGAGCAAGAAGGCTTCGACAAATGCGACGCCGCGCACTTCGATGCGCTGCTGCACGGCTGTATCGGCGAGGCCTCCGCGATCGACGCGGTGCTCACGCGCCACGTGGTCCGCAAGACCGCGCACTTGTCGCCGATCGAGCACGGCGTGCTGATGATCGGCGTCTACGAGCTGACCCACTGCATCGAGATCCCGTACAAGGTCGCGATCAACGAGGCGGTCGAACTCGCGAAGAGCTTCGGCGGCACCGACGGTCACAAGTATGTCAACGGCGTGCTCGACAAATCGGCGGGCGATTTGCGATCGGTCGAGGTCGAAGCGATGCGGGCTTCGCGCCGGTAGACGCATGAAACTCGTGCGCTGACACTCGCTCGCATGAAGCTCGTGCCATGACACTCGCTCGCATGAAGCTCGTGCCATGACACTCGCTCGCATGAAGCTCGCTCGGCGCCTCGACCACATTGAGCCCTTCTACGTGATGGAGTGTGCCAAGGCTGCGGCCGAGTTGGCGCGCAGCCCGGCGTGCGCTGACTCGCCGATGATCTTTCTCAACATCGGCGAGCCCGACTTCACCGCGCCGCCGCTGGTCCAACAAGCCGCCGAACGTGCGATGCGCGCCGGCCGCACGCAGTACACCGACGCGACCGGCCTGCCCGAGTTGCGCGCGGCGATCAGCGCCTGGTACGCCACGCGTTTCGGCCTCGAGATCGCACCGCGCCGCATCATCGTGACCGCGGGCGCCTCGGCCGCGTTGCAGCTCGCTTGCCTGGCGCTCGTCGACCGCGACGACGAAGTGCTGCTGCCCGACCCGAGCTACCCCTGCAATCGCCATTTCGTCGCCGCGGCCGAGGGCGTGCCGATACTGCTGCCGGCGTCTGCCGAGGCACGCTTTCAGCTCGACGCGGCGAGCGTCGAGGCCGCCTGGTCGGCGCGCACGCGTGGCGTGCTGCTGGCCTCGCCCTCGAACCCGACCGGCACCTCGATCGACCCCGACGAGATGGGCCGCATCGTGGCCGCGGTGCGTGCGCGCGGCGGCTTCACGCTGGTCGACGAGATCTACCTCGGGCTCAGCTTCGAAGAACGCTTCGGCCACAGCGCCCTGGCCCACGCCATTGATGCCGACGAGAGCGTGATCTCGATCAACAGCTTCTCCAAATACTTTTCGATGACCGGCTGGCGGCTCGGCTGGCTGGTCGTGCCCGAGAGCTTGGTGCCGGCGATCGAGAAGCTCGCTCAGAACCTCTACATCTGCCCGTCGACCGTGGCCCAGCACGCCGCGCTCGCGTGCTTCGAGCCCGAATCGATCGCCGAATACGAGCGCCGCCGCGGCGAGTTCCGCGCGCGGCGTGACTTTTTGGTGCCGGCGTTGCACCGACTCGGCCTCGCCGTGCCGGTGATGCCCGACGGCGCGTTCTACGCCTGGGCCGACTGCTCCGCGCACTTGTCCGGCACCTGCACCAGCAGTTGGGATTTCGTGTTCGACGTGATGCGACGAGCCCATGTGGCGATCACGCCCGGGCGTGACTTCGGGCGCGCCGGCACCGAGCACTTCGTGCGCTTCTCGTACGCGAGCGGGCTGGCGCAATTGCACGAAGCCGTCGACCGCCTGCGCGTTGCGCTTTGAGGCAACACATCACTGCGGCGGAGCGGCCACACGCTCGAAAACTCCCGCAATCGTCGGCCGAATCGTGAGCGTGTGTGACGAAGCGGGCGATGGCGTGGCATTTGGTGCGTTCATGCCACGCGCGCTCGGCTAAGCTGCCGCGGTGACTTCGTTCGCCCCTCCTCCCGAGCCCGCACCGAAAGACTCGGAGCCCGGCCCGCCGATGACCTTGCCGCCGCACCCACCGGCCGACATGGCACTGTGGGACGAGGCCGACTTGCACGCCATGCGCGGCCCGTCTGCGACCTTCTCCGATGCCCCGGACGACAAACCCGGCGACGGCTCGGTGCCCACGATCGGCCACATCGGCCGCTACGCGTTGAAGTATCAGTTGGGCGAAGGCGGCATCGGCACGGTGTACGCCGCGCACGACCCGTTGCTCTCGCGTCTGATCGCGGTCAAGACACTGCACGTCGAGGTCATCGAAGCTGAGCGCGAGTCGTTCAACGCGTTGTTCCTGAACGAGGCGCGCGCCGCTGCCGGCCTGAGCCACCCGAACATCGTGACGGTGTTCGACGCCGGCATCAGCGACGACCGCGCCTACATCGCGATGGAGTTGCTCAAGGGCCGCGACCTGCGCCAACTGCGCCAGGAAGGCTGGCGCGCCACACCGGCACAGGCCGCGCTGATCGTGCGCCGCGTCGCCGATGCACTCGGCTACGCGCACAGCAAAGGCGTGGTGCACCGCGACGTAAAACCAGCCAACATTTTCATGACCAGCCGCACGCACCCCAAGGTGCTCGATTTCGGCATCGCGCGCATCGCCCACCAGCACGACGTGCATCAAGCCGACGAGATCGCGGCCGGCTCGCCCTACTACATGGCGCCCGAACAGGCTCGCCACGAGCCGGTCGATCGGCGTGCCGACGTGTTCTCGCTCGGCGTCGTGCTGTACGAGTTGCTGACCGCCCTGAAGCCGTTTCGCGGCAACACGCTCGACGAGATCACGGCTGCGGTGCTCGAGCACGAGCCGCCGCTGGCCAACGCAGTCGACGCCTCGGTGCCCGCCGCGCTGGCGCAGATCGCCGCGAAGGCGCTCGCGAAGAACCCCGAGCATCGCTTCCGCTCGGCGCGCGCGTTCTCGCGCGAGCTGCGGCATTGGCTCGACGAAAACACCGTCTCATCCGAGGGTGACATGCAGAGCAACCCTGCAGCCGGGATCAAGCCGCTGTGGATCGCGCTTGCCACGGTGGGCGTGGTGGTGATCGGTGCGATCGCGTGGTTGGCGCTGGGCGCGAACCGCGATGCTGTGTCGGCTGCCGCGGCGCCGGTTGCGACGGCCACCGTGCCCGCGGACGTGGTGATCGCGGCACCGGCACCCGCCGCGTCGATCGCGTTCGTCGCGCCGATCGCGTCCGTCAGCGCATCGGCTGCCGCGCTCGACTCGGCTTCCTCTGCACCGATGGCCCTCGCTGTCGCGACTGCGGTCGGCGCGGCGAGCGCCGTCGAGGTGGCATCGGCGTTGCCACGGGCGCCGGTCGCAAATTCTTCGGAGCCCGCGCCGAAATCTGTGTCGAAACCGACACCCAAAGAAGCGACGAAAGAAACCGCGAAAGACAAACGCGCCCGTGAAGTCCGCGAGCGTGAAGCCCGTATCGCCGCGGCCGTGGTGACCCTGCCCGCGCAGGCGGCCACAGGGATCGTGCGCATCGCGATCAGCCCCTGGGGCGAGGTCGAGGTCGACGGCCGGCGCGTCGGTACATCACCCCCGCTGACCGAGCTCAACCTGCCGGCCGGCCGCCACCAGATCGTCGTGCGCAACACCGACTTGCCGCCGTACAGCGTCACCCTCAATGT
>JANLUW010000421.1:0-4290 GCA_031363645.1 Rhizobacter sp.
GTGATGCCCTCGGAACCGCGCTCGGTGAAGAGGTAGGCGCCGTAGACCTTCTTGCCGTCGATCATGCGGCCCTGGAAGAACTCGGAGACCTGTTTGAATTCTGTCCAGGTCTTGGGCGGAGCCAGATCGCGGTTGAACTTCTTCTTGAACTCGGCTTGGATCTCGGGCTTGGAGAACCAGTCTTTGCGGTAGGTCCAGCCGACCGCATCGGCCATCGCCGGCAGGGCCCAGTAGTTCGGCGTGTTCTTCGGCCACTCGGCGTAGCCGGTCACCGTGGCCGGCATGAAGTCGGTCATCTTGATGCCTTCTTTGGCGAAGAAGTCATTCAGCTTGACGTAGTGACCTTGCTCGGCCGAGCCGCCGATCCACTGGCTGTCGCCGATGATCAGGTCGCACAGCTTGCCCTTCGAGTTCAGCTCGTTGAGCATGCGGTCGGCGAAGTTGGTCCAGGGCACGAACTCGAACTTCATCTTCACGCCGCTCTTGGCGGTGAAGTCTTTCGAGTGTTCGACCAGCGCGTTCGCCGTGTCCCAGGCGGCCCAGCACAGCGTGATGGTTTTGTCTTGCGCCTGCACCGCGGTGCTGGCCAAGCCGAGGGCCGCGGCGGCGGCGAGCGCGAGCGCGCCCGGCAATGTTTTCGAGATCAATTTCATGTCAGCGTCTCCAATTGGATTTTTCGTCGGGGGAACACACCGGATTGCCGTTCACACCATGTTCTCGGCCGTCAGGATCTCGATGCGCGGCTGCACTACGTTGAGTGCGCCGCGGACGTTCTCGCAAAGGCCGCGCAACACGCGCGCAGCCGCCAGAACGCAGTAATGAATGTCTTGGTGGAGCACGAAGGACAAGCTGTCGGTACCCAACAGCCCGCGGTGGGCCTCGGTCAAGTCGTGGGCGACGACACCGATGCGGCCCGCGAGCCCCGCGGCATCGATCGCACGCGCCACGCCGACCGTGCCGGAGCCGACGACGTAAATGCCGGCCACGCGTGCGGGGTCGACCTCGGAGGCGATGAACGCCGCGAGGGTGCTCTGCGCGCCGGCATCGTCGGCCGGCAGATCAGGCGTGCGAACCATGCGCAATGCAGGGAAGCGCTCTTCGATCACTTGTGCGAAGCCGATGCGACGCTCGATCTCGGCCGAGATGCGCGTGGCCTGCGAGCTCAGCAGCGCCGTGTCGCGCCCGTCGCGGCCGGCGATACGGCCGAGCAGGAGCCCCGCCGTGCGCCCGGCGGCGCGGTTGTCGGTGCCGATGCAGGTCTCGCGCATCGAGCCTGCCACGTCGGAAAACAAGGTCACCACGTGAACGCCGGAGCGCACCAGTTCGTTGATCGCCAACTTGACCGCGGGCAGGTCGGGGGCGAACAGCGCGATGCCTTCGCAGCCCTGCAGCCGGCCGAGTTCGGCTGCGAAGCGAACCGGGTCGCTCGCGTCGATCCGGTGCGTGATTCCGGTGATGTGCTGGTGCCGAAAATCACCGGCGGCCTGCGCGATCTGCCGGTCGACGAGGCCGAGGAACGCCGAATCTTCAGCGGGCAAGACGAACGCGAAGCGCATGTTCTCGCCGCGCTTCGGCCGGCCCGGCGGCTTGGGTGCGCCCAGGTCGCCGATCACTTGCATGACGCGCCGCTCGGTCTCGGCGTTCACGCCGCCACGGCGGTTCACCACCCGGTCGACCGTGGCCGTGCCGACGCCGGCGTGGCGTGCGATCTCGGCGATGGTGGGCGGTGAAGACATGGGCTGTGCGGCTCGTTTGATGTGGCAATAGTATTAAAACCAATAAGTAAATCAATCAGGGTTTTGGAGCATCCGGTGTGATGGCGGCAAGCGTGTGCCGCCGACCGCAGGCCTACGCGCGCATACGATGCATTTCTTCGAGAACCACCGGACATGAACATCGGCCGACGCGACTTCACTCAAATGCTGGCGTTCGCCTCGGCGGCGGGCATGACCTTGGCGCATCGCGACGTGCTCGCAGACCAGCCCGGCGCCTCGGAGCGGCTCTACGCGCTGCCGCCGTTCGGCAACGTGAGCTTCATGCACTTCACCGACTGCCACGCGCAGTTGATGCCGAGCTACTTTCGCGAGCCCAGCGTGAACCTCGGCGTCGCGGGCGCAACCGGCAAAGCACCGCACCTCGTCGGGCAATCGCTGCTCGAAGAATTCGGGATTGCTCCTGGCTCGGCAAAGGCGCATGCCTTCACTTACGTCGACTTCACCGCCGCGGTTCGCACCTTCGGCAAAGTGGGTGGCTTTGCGCATCTCGCGACCTTGATCCTGCTCGCCCGCTGAATGAGTCGCTCGATGCTCTCTTTGACATCGCTGCTCGCCGGGCTGGTGTTTGGCCTCGGCCTGAGATCGTGTCGGGCATGGCGGACCCGGCCAAGGTCCTCGGGTTCCTCGATGTGGCGGGGCGCTGGGATCCTTCGCTGGCGTTCGTGACGGTCGGCGCGATCGCGGTCGGCCTCGGTGCGTTCGCATGGGCCCGCAGGCGCAGCACCTCGCTGCTCGGCGCGCCGATGCGGCTGCCCACCGCGACCCGGATCGACCGGCGCCTGCTGGTCGGTGGCCTGCTGTTCGGGGTCGGTTGGGGGTTTGCCGGCTTTTGCCCGGGGCCAGCACTCGTGGCACTCGGCCTGGGTGAGGTCAAGGCGGCTGTGTTCGTGGCCGCGATGCTGGCCGGCATGCGCCTCTTCGACATCTTCGACGGGCGTGCCAAACCGCCGGCCGAACCGCGAAGCCGACCCTGAGCGTTAGTCTTTCCGCGGCTCGCCACCCTCACGCGCTCGCGCACCGAGCACCTGGCGCGCCAGCGCGTCGCGCGTGCAGGGCTTGTTGAGCAGCTCGACGCCGGGGTCGAGCCGGCCGCCGTGCACGATCGCGTTGCGCGCATAGCCTGAGGCGAACAGCACCGCGATCCGCGGCAGCCGCTCGCGTGCCGTGCGCGCGAGCTCGGGGCTTTTCAGCGCGCCGGGCATCACGATATCGGTGAACAGCAGGTCGATCGCGACGCCGCTTTCGATTACTGTCACGGTCCATGCCGCAACCGGTGTCGCTGACGACGAGCACCAGGTTCTGCCCGGTGCGACATCGGTGTGGCCGTGCGCGTAGTCTTCGTCGAGAAACGCGTTGCCGACCTCGATCGTCAGCCGGCCGCTGCCGCTCATCGCGTCGCGCGCGTTGATCGCGACGTTGAGCATCGCGTTTTCGATCTGCGCCGCGTCGGCGAAGGTGTTCCAGAGCCCGCCCGAGACGGCGGTTTCGATCTCGATCGCCTCACCGATCGCACCGCGCAGCAGGTCTTCCATGCCGACGACGAACTTGCCGACGTTGACGACCTTCGGCTCGAGTGCCTGGCGCCGGCTGAACGCCAGCAACTGGCTCGCCAGCTTGGCGCCGCGCCGCACCGCGGCCTGCGCACTCGCAACGCGCCGCTCGAGTGCCTGTTTGCCGGCAATGCCCTTGCCGACGATGTGCAGGTTGCCCGCGATCACCTGCAGCAGGTTGTTGAAGTCGTGCGCGACGCCGCCGGTAAGCTGGCCAACCGCCTCCATCTTCTGCGACTGGCACAGTTGCTCCTGCGCGGCCTGAAGGTCGGCGGCGGCTTGCTTCACGCTTCGCGCGCGGCGCGCTGGTCTTCGATGTCGGTGTTGGTGCCGATCCAGCGTGTGATTTCACCGCTGTTTGCGCGGATCGGCATCGCGCGCGCCAGGTGCCAGCGGCAAAGGCCCTCGGCACGGCGAAGCCTGAACTCGGTCTCGTAGCTCACGCCGGATGCGAGTGCGGCGGCCCAACGCGTCGACGCGACCTCGAGGTCGTCGGGATGCACTGTGCGCGCCAATCCAGGTCGCCGAGTACGCCGGCTTCGAGGTCACTGTATACGTAGACGCGATCGTTGAACCAGTCGAGCAGGCCGTTCGGCGGCGCCGTCCACACGTGGTTGGGTATCGCCTGCGCCAAGTTGCGGAACTGTGCCTCGCTCGCGCGCAGCGCCGCCTTGATGCGCTTGTGTACGGTGATGCGACCTAGGCGCCGGTGAAGCGCAGCGGCTTGCCGTTCACAACGCGCACCAGCCGCCCGTGGCCCGACAACCAGTGATCGCTGCCGTCTTCGCACAGCACGCGGAACTGGCTCGAATAGTCGGCCTCGCCTGCGAACACGCGTTCGAGCGATGCCTGCACGGCAGGCACGTCATCGGGGTGCATGCGCTGCGTCGGTGCAGCGATCGGCACGCCCGCAATCGCAGCGTTTTCGTCGAGGCTGAAAAAGTGCGCGATCGCCTTGTCGGTAT
>JANLUW010000444.1:0-6013 GCA_031363645.1 Rhizobacter sp.
CCTCCTGGAAGGCCTCGCGGTCGCGCTGGTCGCTCGCCACCTGGCCGATGAAGAGGACCATGGGCGTGCTGTCCTGGAACGCCGTGTGCAGGCCGACGGCGGCGTTGCTCGCCCCCGGGCCGCGCGTCACGAAGCAGATGCCCGGCCGCCCGCTCAGCTTGCCCTGCGCCTCGGCCATGAAGGCCGCGCCGCCCTCCTGCCGGCAGGCGATGAAGCGGATCGCATCGCGGTGCTCGTAGAAGCCGTCGAGCACCGCCAGGTAGCTCTCGCCCGGCACGCCGAACACGGTGTCGATGCCTTGCGCGATCAGGGCTTCGACGAGCAGGTGCCCGGCGGGGCGTGCGGCGTTGGCAAGCGTCATGAAGCCGGCGCGGTCGCCAGATCCGTTTGCCGCGCCTTGCCCACGTTGAACGCGTTGACGATCAGCACGCCCTGCAGGATCGCGATGCCGAGCCACACGCCCTTGGGCTGGCCCAGGTCCATCAGCGTGCCGAACAGCAGCGGTGCGATCGCCTGCCCGATGTCGAGCCCGGAGTAGACGATGCCGTAGACGCGGCCGGTCGCGTTCGGTGGCGAAGCGCGTTTGACGATCAGGTCACGCGACGGCCCGGCGATGCCCGCGCCGAAGCCCATCGCGCCGAACAGCACTGGCACGGCGTAGGCCGGGATGTCGGCAAAACCGATCGTCAACGCGATGACCGCGGCCATGCCGAAGCCGGCGCCGATGATGCGTTCGCAGCGCGCCGGGTCGGCCACTAGAAAGCCGCCGACCACCATGCCGGCGGCGCTGCAGACCATGTAGACGGTCAAGCACATCGCGGCGCGATCGAGCGGCACGGCGTGCAGCAGGCGCGCGGCCTCGGGCGCGAAGAGCTGCACGCCGCTGAGCGCTGCGGCATAGAACAAAAAGAAGCCGAAGCACATCCAGACGGCCGGCAATTTCATGAACGCGAAGCTGTGCTCGAGCGGCGCGGCCGCCGTGGCCTTCGCTGGCGGCAGACGATCGAGTGCGAGCTGCGCGCGGTTGACCCACAGCAGCGCGAGCACCGCGAACGCGAGCACGCCGGCGCACATCAATGCCACGCGCCAGCCATAGGCCATCGTCAGCGGCACCAGCATCGCCGGCGCGAGCGCCCAGCCGAGGCTGCCGGTGATGCCGTGCACGCTGAAGGCGTGGCCGAGGCGCGACGGGTGAACCTTGCGGTTGAGCAGCGTGTAGTCGACCGGATGGAACACGCCGTTGCCGGTGCCCGCGACGACCGCGAACACCGCGAGCATCGCGTAGCTGTGGCTGGCGGCGAAGCCGAACGCCGCCGCGCCCAGCAGCGTCAACCCGCCGAACAGCACCGGCCGCGGCCCGAAGCGGTCGACGACGAAGCCCGACGACGCTTGCACAAGGCACGAGACGACGAAGAAGATCGTCATCAGCAACCCGAGCTCGGCGTAGCTCACGGCGAACTCTTCCTTAAGCCACGGGAACAACGGCGCGAGCAACAGCTGGCTGAAGTGGCTGACGAGGTGAGCGATGCCGACGAGGCCGATCAATTGCACGTCTTCTCGGGCGGGTTGGGTCGGTGGCGGGCGGGCGGTGAGCGAAGTCATGGCGACATGCATCGAGACGATGCAGGATTCTAGGCATCGCGAACCTGTCCGAATGACGACCTGCAACATCGGTTGCAGGTTTTTGAAAGACGAAGGGCTGTGCGCGCAATCGCGACACCCGTAGACTGCGCCGCAGACCTCGGCTGCCCGTTCGGAGAATTCCATGCTCACATCGCTGTTCGGTGACCTGGCCCCTTCCAACGGCCGCAAACCCGCCGCGGGTGACGCCAATGACCCGGGCGATGCCGGCTTCGCGGCCACCGCAATCATGGAATCCGTGGCCACCGAGGTCAACGCGCGCGGCCAGATGGTCGACCGCCATTCGCACGAGCTCGTCGTCACGGGCTCGCCGGCACAGGCGATTCGCGAGCACTTCGCCAATACCCGATCCGACCTCGACACCGCAAGCTCGCTGATCGCCATGCTCGACCCGGCTGGCGTGTGGGCCTCGGCGGTCATCAAGGCGCTCTCGGATACCGGCGGTCGCCCGATCGAGCGCCTGCACTTGCGCGAGCACGCCACCTTGCGCACGCTCGCCACGATCGAGCGCACGACCCTCGTTCGCCGCGACGAAGACACGCTGCGCGTCTATCACGCCGATGTGCGTGCCCCTGGCAGCGAGAACGCCGAGATTCCTGTCGCGCTGATGGAACGCAGCCAGATGACGACCGTCATCATCGGCCCGCTGCAACCCCACGCGATCGATGCGCTGCTCGCCGCGCTGCACGCCGCGGCCATGCTGCCCACCTGGCGCTGCCCGAACCTGCTGTTCATGCTGCCGCCGAACGCGGTCTGGATCGCCAACAAGGTCAGCGCCATCGCCTGGCCCGGCCGCCTGCATGTGCACATGCTCAGCGAGTCGATGAGCGGCGCGTCGTCGGTCTGGAACGCGATGCTCGGCATGTGGGACCAGGTCAAGGCGCAGCCGGGCTGGGGCATGAGCGCGAGCGGGCTGCCGATCATCGCGAATGCGTTGGCGACCCCGTTCGACGAGTCGGGCAGCACCGAGCCCGCACCGCAGATCGCGGCGACCTCGTTGGCTCCGCGCCCGTTGATGCGCGCCACCCACGGCGCACTCGACTCCGCGCACGCACGCGGAGCGCTCGCGGGCATGCTCGCGATGGAGGGCTTGCTCGGCTGCGCCATCGTCGATTCGACTACCGGCCTGGTGCTGGCGCGCGAGACGCGCCCTGAAATTACTGTCGACATGGACCTCGCCGCAGCCGCGTGTGCCCAGGTGATGCGCGCGCATCGGCATGCGGCTCGCAGCATGGGCTTGGGCGAGCAGGTCGACGAGGTGATGACGAGCGCCGGGCCGCGCCAACAGGTCATGCGCACCGTGTCGCGGCAGCCTGATCTGTTTTTGGTGGCGCTGCTCGACAAGCACCGCACCAACCTCGCGTTGGTGCGCTTTCGTTTGATGGAGATCGAGCGCGGCTTGTTGTAACCCGCTGCGCTTCTTCGGCTCAGCGCGCCGCGTCGACGCCTTTGTTCGCCAACGCATCGGCGCGCTCGTTGCCCGGGTCGCCGGAGTGACCCTTGACCCAGCGCCATTCCACCTGATGCAGGTTGCGCAGCGCATCGAGGCGCTGCCACAGCTCGGTGTTCTTCACGGGCTTCTTGTCGGCGGTTTTCCAGCCGCGCTGCTTCCAGCCGTGAATCCACTCGGTGATGCCTTTGCGCACGTATTCGCTGTCGGTGTGCACGGTGACGTCACAGGTTTTCTTGAGCGAATGCAACGCCTCGATCACCGCGGTGAGCTCCATGCGGTTGTTGGTCGTCAGTAACTCGCCGCCGAACAACTCCTTCGAGTGCTCGCCGGTGCGCAGCCACGCACCCCAACCGCCGCGGCCGGGGTTGCCCTTGCAGGCGCCGTCCGTGTAGATCACGACGTGCGGGCGCTGGATCGATGGTGTGCCGGGGGCTGGGTCGAGCGTTGGGTCGGTAGCGGTCATGGGCGAGGCGAATTCGAAACTTGATTGTGGTGGCTCGTTGCGACGACGGGCGCTGGCGCGGCCTTCGGCGTGGCGCGCTGCGCACGCACCATGCCGACCAGGCGCATGCCGCGCACGCGTTTGACCGCGACGACGAAATACACAGCACCGAAGACCGGCCACCAACGCTCGCCCACGCGCTCCATCCACGCGAAACGCGTCAGCCACTTCATCGATGCGACCGGCATGCGGTAGCAGCCGAAGCGCCCGGCCTCGACCTCGAAGCTGAGCAGCCGCAGCCAGTCGCGCAGCCGCCGGTAGCGCAAAAACTCGCCCGCGCTCGGCAAATACAAGTCGACCGACGAGTTCGGCGCGAGCCGCCTGCGCCAGCGCCCGAAGTTTTGGCGCAGCCCCCACAAGCTGGTCGGGTTGAAGCCGACGATCACGACGCGACCCTCGGGCACCAGCACACGCTCGACCTCGCGCAGCGCAAGGTGCGGGTCGCGCGCGAGTTCGAGCGCATGCGGCAACACGACCAGATCGAGGCTGTTGCTGTCGAACGGCAGCGAATCGAAATCGCAGTGCAGCGCGATCGCCGCCCGCGGCGCGGCCACGTGTTCACCTTGTAAAGATTCGGAACCGGAAGGGCCCGTGCGTGCTCCCTTGGTCGGTGCCTGCGGGTGCTCGCTCGCCAGCCAGCGGTGCGGCATGCGGTTCGCGCGCAGTGCGTCGAGTTCGGGCAAGCCGAGTTGCAGCGCGTGGAAACCAAATAGATCGGCCACGACCTTGTCGAGATAAGTCTGTTCCCACTGCAGCACATAAGCGCCTGCCGGGGTCTTCAGCCAATCGGTCAAACCTATAATTGCGCGTCCTGTCATGAACCTGATTGCCCTGCCTGCCTTCACCGACAACTACATCTGGATGCTCCACGATGGCCGCCAAGCCGTTGTCGTCGATCCGGGTGAATCGGCGCCTGTGATCGCCGCACTCGATGAACGGCAACTGGTGCTCGCAGCAATTCTAGTGACCCACCACCACGCCGATCACGTCGGCGGCGTCGACGATCTGCGCAGTCGCCTGCAGGGCGCCGTGTACGGCCCGAAACGCGAGCGCATGCCGCAGCCTTGCGTGCCGCTGGTCGGCGGCGATGCGGTCACGGTGCTCGGCATGCGCTTCGATGTCATCGAGGTGCCCGGCCACACCAGCGGGCACATCGCGTACTTCCATGCGGCCGGGGACGGCGCCGAGGCGCCGATTCTTTTTTGCGGCGACACGCTGTTTTCGGGCGGCTGCGGCCGGCTGTTCGAGGGCACGCCGGCGCAAATGCACACCTCGCTCGGGCGCCTGGCAGCCCTGCCCGGCGACACGCGCGTTTGCTGTGCGCATGAGTACACGCTGGCGAATTTGAAGTTCGCGCAAGCGGTCGAGCCGGTCAACACCGAATTGGCCGCGTACACCGACTGGTGCCGCGCGCAACGCGCCGAAGGCCTTTCGACGCTGCCTTCGTCGATCGCGCGCGAGCGCCAAGTCAACCCCTTCATGCGCTGTGACGAGCCCACGGTCGCCCACAGCGCCCGCGCTCACGGCGCCGATTCCGACGAACCCGTGGCGGTCCTGGCCGCCCTTCGACAATGGAAGAACGATTTCCGATGACGTCATTCACGCGAGGCCGGCTGGGCCGAGTTTTCTCCACCCACTTGCTGATGCTGCCGCTGCTGCTGATCGCAGCCTGTGCCACGCCCAGTGGCGTCGTTCCGCCTGCCACGACTGCACAGAACATCGCCCTGCCCGATGCGGCAGCGTCGGCGCCTGTCGTACCCCCGCAAGCGGCCGCGAGTGCCGCGCCGGTCGAGCCCGAGGTCGCGACCGCACCGGTGCCGGTCGACCCCCTGCGCCCCGATGTGCGCCTCGACCTGAACGACCGCGCCGCGCAAACCGACCTGTGGGTGCGCGTGCGCCAAGGCTTCAAGATGCCCGACCTCGACACCGACCTCGTGCGCAATCGCGAGCAGTGGTACGCCACGCGCCCCGACTACGTGCAGCGCATGACCGAGCGCGGCGGCCGCTACATGTTCCACATCGTCGAAGAGCTCGATCGCCGCAACATGCCGACCGAACTCGCGTTGTTGCCGTTCATCGAAAGCGCGTTCAACCCGCAGGCGATCTCGAGCGCACGCGCCTCGGGCATGTGGCAGTTCATGGCCGGCACCGGCCGCGACTATGCGCTCAAGCAAAACGTGTTTCGCGACGACCGCCGCGACGTGCTGCAGTCGACCCGCGCCGCGCTCGACTACCTGCAAAAACTCTACGGCATGTTCGGCGACTGGCACCTCGCTCTGGCCGCCTACAACTGGGGCGAAGGCAGCGTGCAGCGCGCGATCGCAAAGAACCAGAGGCTCGGCCTGCCGACCGATTACGTCTCGCTGAAGATGCCGAACGAGACCCAGTATTACGTGCCGAAGCTGCAGGCCGTGAAG
>JANLUW010000461.1:0-2238 GCA_031363645.1 Rhizobacter sp.
GACGTTGCGCCGAATCGAGAGCCGCGGAGCCAACGAGACGGCGCATACGTTGCGGCAGACCTCAGGTCAGGTCTATCGATATGGCGTGGCGAGCGGCCGTTGTGAAAGAAATCCCGCTGCAGATCTACATGGTGCCCTTCGGCCCATCATCGTGAAGCACATGCCTGCGGTTCTCGAGCCAACAGGTGTCGGTGCTCTGATGCGATCGATTGCCGAATACGGCGGTCAGCCTCTCACTCGGGCCGCGCTCGAGTTGTCGGCAATGCTGTTCCAGCGCCCCGGCAACATTCGCCACATGGGATGGCGAAAAATCGATCTCGAGGGGAAGCTCTGGACGATCCCGGCAGCCAAGATGAAGCGCACTGTGCAAGGAAAGTTGAGCGGACGACCACACTTCGTTCCTTTAGCACCGAGAGCCGTGCAGATACTTCGAGAAGTGCATCCGATGACTGGGCACGGCGTATATGTTTTCCCCAGTCTGCTCACCGGTGAACGTCCGATGAGTGAGAACACGATTCGCACTGCGCGGCGGCGAATGGGCCATACGAACGATGACATGACGCCTCATGGATTCCGAGCGATGGCTCGGACCATCTTGGTCGAGCACTTGAACATTCATCCCGATGTCATCGAGGCTCAACTAGCGCATGGCAAGTCGGGGCCGCTCGGAGCTGCCTATGACCGAGCCGAATTTATGTCGCAACGCAGGCGAATGATGGATGACTGGTCGATGTACCTGCTGCACCTGCAACGCGGAGGGAAGGGCCTTCCTGCGAAGTCGAAGCGCAAGAAATCTGCTCAGGTGATCAGCGCTGCTGCTGCGTAGTCCGATGCGGAATGGGGTGCAAGGGGTCGCGAGTTCGAATCCCGCCGTCCCGACCAATGGAATCAATGGGTTAGCTCTCACAAGGAGCTACGGCAATGCGGAACAAGCCCACGAATTTGCTACCCAGTAGTCACGATGTGCGCAAGACGACATTCGATGTCGTGAATGCTTGTGGCGAACGGATTGCAAACGCATTCGCTCTTCCATCGAACCGATTCGGCTCGCCCCGCAAACCTCAGGCCTGCCTTTCGCGCTTCACGCGCGCACCTGTGCATCCAGTACCCGTCGGGCCAGGCAGATGTTGGCCAGCCCGAGCGCGACGAACGAGCGCGTGGCGTTCTTGGCGAGGCCGCGGTAGCGCACCTTGTCGAAACCCCACAGCCGCTTGACGACACCGAAGACGTGTTCGACGCGTGCCCGGACCCGCGACTTCGCCCGGTCGATCAGGCGCTCGAGCTCTTCGGTGACGCTGCCCTTGCGAACCCTTTGGTTGGTCCAGTCCGCGGCATCTGGCGCCTTCGAGCGGATCAAGTTCTGCTGCGAGGCGTAGGCGCAGTCACCGTAGACCCGGTCCTCCCGGCCATGCAGCAGGTCGGGCAGCGGGTGCTTGTCGTGCACGTTGGCCGCCGTGACGACCGCGCTGTGGGCCAGACCGGTCTTGCTGTCCACGCCGATGTGCAACTTCATGCCGAAGAACCACTGCTCGTTCTTCTTCGTCTGGTGCATCTCCGGGTCCCGCTTCTTCTCCTTGTTCTTCGTCGAACTGGGCACACCGATGATCGCGGCGTCCACGATCGTGCCGGTGCCCACCTTCATCCCGTTGGCCTGCAGCAACGCGCCCACCTTGGCGAACAGCGCTTCGCCCAGCTTGTGCGTCTCCAGCAGGCGCCGGAACTTCAGCAGCGTGGTCGCATCGGGCACGCGCTCAAGGCCGAGGTCGATGCCCACGAAGCGACGCAGGGCCGTGCTGTCGAGCAAGGCGTCTTCGCACGCCGCGTCGGCCAGGTTGAACCAGTGCTGCACGAAGTACATCCGCAGCATGCGCTCGAGCCCCACGGGCGGTCGACCGTTGCCGCCCTTCGACTAGTGCGGCTCGATGACGCGGCACAACTCGGCCCACGGGACGATCTGCTCCATCGTCGCGAGAAACACATCGCGCTTGGTCGGCTTGCGGTACTGCTCGTACTGCGCGTTCTGGTCGCCAGCCATGGCAAGGGTCTGTTGCTTCATGCTCGATTCAACGCAGGAGACGTGCCAGCGGCGAACTTGATCAGCGTAGCCCCAACCCATTTGTCTTTTTTGGGCGCGGGCAACAGAATTCTGGACAATTGGCGAACGCTTGGCCCTTGCGGTAAGTACTCGCGATGGATGCGAAAAAAATGTCGAGCTGTTGTGCTCGTGCGTCGCACTCG
>JANLUW010000483.1:0-18589 GCA_031363645.1 Rhizobacter sp.
GCACAAGAAAGAAACTTTGATGAAAAAGTTTAAGTTTAATTTGGTTTAACTTTTGGCTTAATCTGTTTACAGTTTTACAATGTCAGTTTTGTGATTATTAAGTTAAGATTAATTGTAAAGAAGCACACACACTTGTCTTTAGTTTTCTTTATTCTTTTTCATAGCCGCGCGCGCCTTGGTGCAGCAGCGCGGACTGCGCGGCCCGCAACGCGAGCTCGGAGGCATGCGCGCGCACGTCGAGCACGTCGATCAGGAATGGGGTGTCGGTGCCGAACGGCGTGCGTGCGAGCGCCATCGTGCGTGCGGTCAGCGCATCGAGCTCGGCCTGCAGGTCGTCGGGCCGGTCGTCGAGGTGTTCGTTGACATGACCGAGCTGGCGCTCGACCGTCCACATCGAATCGATCGCGCCTTGCGCCACGCCGAGGCCCATGCCGCATTGCAGCAGGATGAACGCCGCGCGAATGCGGCCGATGAAAGGCCGCACCGGGTCGGCGACGAGTTCTGCGGCGCCGATGAAGTGGTCGGTCAACCGCACGGCCCAGGTGTTCGTTCCTTCCATCGCCGAGAACGACGGGCAATCGCGCAAGTCGACGCCGGCTGCACCGCAGCGCACGATGAACATGATCTCGCGCGACGCGGTCGCCCCGTCGTCCACGACAGCGACTGCGCCGAAATAGTGATCCGGCCCGAGGTTGCTGACCCATGGCAGCGTGCCGTTGACGACGAAGCCGCCGTCGACCGGCCGCGCGCGCAACAGCAGCGTTTCGATACCGGCGAAGGTCTTCATCGGGTTGCTCATGCCGGTTGCACCCAGCGTGCGGCCGGTGGCGTGGTGTTCGAGCGCGCGGCCGTTCAGCGCCGGGTTGCCCGAGGCCTGCATGTAGAGCCCGCACACGTCGTGGCACCACACCATGAAGCCGGTCGCACCGCAGACGCGTGAGACCTCGCTGATGGCGCGGATCGCGGCGCCGTAGTCGGGCTCGGAGCCATCCAGCGCCAGGTGGGCACGGTACGCGCCGACCTCGCCGAGCCGCGTGAGCACGGCCTGCGGGTAGGCGCCGCGGTCGATGTCTTGCGCCGTTTCGGCGAGCACGCCATCGGCGATCTCGCGCACTGCGGCGAGCATTCTTTCGGCGTCGGTGAATGGTGCGGCGATCGGGTTGTCGAGAACGGCTGACACGTGGGCTCCTCGGTTCAGGCCAACTCGATTTCGAACGCGATCGGATTGCGCATCGTGTTCGCGACCGGCGAGTATTTGTTCGCCTGCTGCACGATCTCGTCGAGCACCTCGCGCGGCGCATCGCCTTCGATCACGACCTTGACGCGGATCGCCTGGAAGCCCATCTCGCCCGCAGCCTTCTGCGCGCCACCGGCGCCCCAGGCGGCCGGGTTGCCGATGTCACCTTCGAGAAAAAGTTCGAGCTTGCTCAACGTGACCTCTTTCCAGGTCGCGACTGCGGTAATGCCGACGGCGAGGCAGCCGCCGAGGCCCGACAGCGCGATCTCGCCCGGCGCGGGCGCGGTGTCTTGCCCGAACAAATGCAGCGGCTCATCGACCACCACCGGGGCGTGTCGCCCAACATAGCTGAGCGTGCGGTACTGGCCGTCGACGACGGTGTGCACCTTGTTCGTGGCGCGTGCGGCCGGGTTGTTGCGGCCCTTCTCGGCAAAAGCCATCAGGCCCTCACGGTCGATCGGGCGCAGGCTGGTTTTTACCGTCGTCGGCGTGTCGAGAATTTCAGGCATGGGGCGTGTCTCCGTCGTGTCGTTGTGGTTGTTGTTGTTGATGTGATCAGGCGGCCATCGCGAGCTTCGGCCGGGCGTCGGCGAATGGCAGGCCGCTCTCGATCGGCAGCGCGTCATCGCGCGACCATTCGTTCCACGAGCCGAAGTACATGCGCACGTCGCTGAAGCCGGCTTGCTTGAGTGCCAAGAAGGTGTTCGACGCGCGCGCGCCTTTGAAGCAGTAGAGGTAGACGGTGTCGGAGGTGACGATGCCAGCGGTCGCCGCCTCGGCCTTCACTTCGTCTGGCGACTTGATCATCGGGCCGCTGCTCGATGGCTTCATGAAGCGGTACCACTCGAGCCACTTCGCGCCGGGGATGCGGCCTTTGCGCGGCGCGAAGTCTTTGCCGTAAGGCGATGAGCTGTCGCCGATCCACTCGTCGATGTCGCGCACGTCGAGCAGCACGGGCGCGTTACCACTCTTGTCCACGCTCTTGCCCATCACCGCGGCGAGCATGTCTTCTTTCGTCAGCATCACGTCGGCCATCGGCAGCTCGGGGAAGGTGGCTGGTGTCGGCGTCACGGCTTCGGTCGATGTGTCGAGGCCGGTGGCGTTCCACGCGGTGTAGCCGCCGTTGAGCACCTTGATCTTCGGGTAGCCGAGCCACGTCAGCAGATAGTAGCCGCGGCACGATTGGCCGTAGCCGCTGTTGAGCGCGTCTTCGTAGAACACGGCGGTCTCGGCGCCCGAAAGGCCTGCCGCGCCGAGGTGTTTGGCGAACGTGCTTTTGAGTTCCTTGATGCCTTCGGCCGAGGAGGTCGCGAGAAAGGTGAAGACCTCACGAACGTTGACCGCGCCGGGGATGTGGCCGGCGGCGTAGGTGTCGGCATCGCGGGTGTCGATCAGCACGACGGGTTCGCTCTTCATCAGCGTGTCGAGCTCGGCGGCGGAAATGAGGACGGCGGGTGAGGTCATGGCAGCGCTCCGGGTTGCGGGTGGGGTAGATGGCATCTGCTAGCGCAACGCCTGTGCCAGATCGAGCCGGTTTGTCGAAGATGTCGCGCAAGCCGCGCCGGCAATGGGTTTACAGCCAACGCGTGAAGCGGCACCAGGCTCGGGGCGCAACCGGCGTGCAACGCAATGTCGACAATGTGGCGACATTGCGTTGCGGCCGCGTTCGCCGGCCCGACGTTCAGAATCAGGGCGGTGCACCCACGCCATTCACGCCACCCAGCTTTGCCGATTCGTTTTCAGCTTGCGGTCTCCATGTTCGCCGCGACTGCGTTCGCGGTGGCATTCACAGTTGCATTCGCGGTCGCGGTCGCAGGCTGCGCCAGCGCACCGTCGGCTGCGGCCGTGGTCGCCGCATCGCCCGCGCAAGCACCGGCCGTCGGCAGACCGGCAGATGCCGCCCCCGACGACACCGCGCTTCCACAAAGCTTCGCCCGCTGGGTCACGAATTTTCGCGCCAGCGCTCGCGCCGCGGGCATCACCGAGGCCACGCTGAGCGTCGCGTTCGATGACATCGGCTACCTCCCGCGTGTCGTCGAGCTCGATCGGGCCCAGCCCGAGTTCACGCGCACGGTTTGGGAGTACCTCGATGCCGGCGTATCTCCACAACGCGTCACGCTTGGGCAGAGCAAGCTGCTGCAGTTTCGCGCCGAAGCCGAGGCGGCGGCCGCGCGCTACGGGGTGCCGGCAGAAATGCTGGTCGCGATCTGGGGCATCGAGAGCAACTACGGCAGCAACTACGGCAGCATCCCGACGATCGACGCGCTCGCCACGCTCGGCTTCGAGGGCCGGCGTGAAGAGTGGGCGCGCGGCCAGTTGCTCGCGGCGCTGAAGATCATCGAAAGCGGTGACATCAAGCGCGCGCAGATGATCGGCTCGTGGGCCGGCGCGATGGGCCAAACGCAGTTCCTGCCGTCGGTGTTTTTGAGCTATGCGGTCGATGCCGATGGCGACGGCCGGCGCGACATCTGGGGCAGCATGGCCGACGTGTTGGCCTCGACCGCGAACTTTTTGAAAGGCTCGGGCTGGCAGGCCGGCGAGCCCTGGGGTGTCGAGGTTCGACTGCCACCGGGTTTCGACATCGCCCGCGCCAGCGATGCGCTGCGCCAGACCGGTGCGCAGTGGGCCGCCGAAGGCATGCGCACGCTCGACGGCGCTGCGCTGCCCGAATTCACCGACAGCGCGATCCTGCTGCCGGCCGGTGCGCGCGGGCCGGCGTTTCTGATGGGGCCGAACTTTCGCGCGATCCTGCGCTACAACAACTCGACCAGCTACGCGCTCGCAGTCGGACTGCTCGCGCAACGCATCGCCGGCGGCCCGGGCGTGCAGGCGCCGTGGCCGCGCGATCTGGTCGCGCTCACGCGCAGCCAGTTGCAGGCACTTCAAACGGCGTTGAACGCGCTCGGCTTCGCGAGCGGCACGCCCGACGGTTTGATGGGCCCGGCCACGCGCGAGGGGCTGCGCGTTTATCAGCGCAGCGTCGGCCTGCCGGCCGATGGCTATCCGACGCTGGAGGTGCTGCAGCGCATGCAGGCGCGTTGATTGGCCTGCCGGCGCGTGCCGCTACGAGCGGTCGACGCGCTGCAACCGATACCCGAACTGCCGCGGCGTGAGCCCGAGCGACTGCGCAGCGCGCGATTGGTTGCCGCCGTGCCGCGCGAGTGCCTGCTGCAGCTCTTGCGCGCTGTGCGAGTGCAGCGCGCGGTACTCGCGCACCAACGGCGCAGCGTTTCCCGGCGCTTCGTGCAGCTCGCTCGCGGGCGCCACCGTCGGCACGGGCATCGTGGCCTCGCGCGGCAAAAAGCGCGCGACCTCGGCCTTCGACACGACCGTGTCGTCGGCCAGCAGCACCAGCCGCTCGATCACGTTGGCCAGCTCGCGGATATTGCCGGGCCAGGCGTGTGCTTCGAGCGCATCGAGCGCGGCCGGCGAGAGGTAGATGTTGCGCTGGTTCGTCTGGTTCGTGCGGTTCAAAAAATGCAGCGCGAGCGGGCGGATGTCTTCGCGGCGTTCGGCCAGCGAGGGCAGGCGGATCGGGATCACGTTGAGCCGGTAGAACAGGTCGCGCCGGAAGTTGCCGCACGCGACTTCGACCGACAAATCGCGGTTCGTCGCGGCCACGAGCCGCACGTTGACCGGCAGCTCGCGCTTGCCGCCGAGCCGCACGATCGTGCCCTCCTGCAGCGTGCGCAGCAGCTTGGTCTGCATCGGCAGCGGCAGCTCGCCGATCTCGTCGAGAAAGATCGTGCCGCCGGTTGCCTGCTCGAACCACCCGGCGCGCGCGGTGTTGGCGCCGGTGAAGGCGCCACGGTCGTGGCCGAAAAGTTCGGACTCGAACAGCGTGTCGGGGATCGCCGCGCAGTTGACCTTGATGAAGGGCGCGCCCCGGCGCGGGCTCGCGAGGTGCACGGCGCGGGCGAAAAGTTCTTTGCCGGTGCCCGAATCGCCCAGCAGCAGCACGCTCGCCGTGGCTTGAGAAACGCGTTCGAGCTCGCCGAGTGCCTGCAGCAGCGCGGGCGAGGTGCCAATGATGCCGTAGCGCGCCGCGGCCGATTCGAGTGCGCGCGTCAGCAGTGCGTTGCGGGCTTCGAGCGCCCGGGTTTTTTCCTCGACCAGCGAGCGCAACTGCAGCAGCTGGCCGGCGAGCGTGGCGAGGATCTTGAGCACCGCCACGTCGTCGTCGAGCAGCCGGTTGCGGTGGCGAATGCGGTGCACCGCGAGCACGCCGACGGCGCGGCGGTTGACCTCGATCGGCAGCGCGATGAACGCGACCGTTTCTTGCGGCAGCCGGTCGCGGGTGACGGCGCGTGCCAAAAAGCGCGGCTCGGCGTCGATGTCCTGCACGATCATCGGCTGGCCGGTCGCGAGCACCGCACCGGTAATGCCTTCGCCAGCCTTGTAGCGGCCGCGTTCTTTTTCCGCTTTCGTCAGCCCGTAGCAAAAGCGGATCGACGCCGCGCCCGCGCCGTCATCGTCGGCCAGCACGATGCGGCCCCGGTTGAGCCCGAGCAGCTCGGACAGCAGGTGCAGCATCTCGCGCAGCACCACCTCGGGTGCGAGGCTTTGGCCCACCAGGCGCATCACCTCGCTCATCAGCAACAGCTCTTGGGCGCGCCAGGGCGGGTCGGTGGGCGAGGGCGTGGAGGCGGGCGATGGGGTCACGCCGAGTACAGAGCAAAAAGCTCGCCACGTGCACCGCGCCGGGGCGGCGCTGTGGCCGGCAGCCTTGCTGAGGACACGGCAGAGCGATGACTGTATATTCATCCAGTCACCACCGGCCACGCCATTGGAAACCTCCCAAAAACTCGCGATCCTCGCCGACGCTGCCAAGTACGACGCCTCTTGCGCGTCAAGTGGCACGATCAAGCGCAGCTCGTCCGGCGGGCGCGGCATCGGTTCGACCGAAGGCGCCGGCATCTGCCACAGCTATGCGCCCGATGGCCGCTGCATCTCGCTGCTGAAAATTCTGTTGACGAACTACTGCGTGTACGACTGCCTCTATTGCGTCAACCGCGTCACCAGCAACGTCGCGCGCGCGCGCTTCACCGTCGATGAAGTGGTGCAACTCACGCTCGACTTCTACCGCCGCAATTGCATCGAAGGTTTGTTCCTGAGCAGCGGCATCATCCGCAGCGCCGACTACACGATGGAGCAGGTGGTCGAGGTCGCGCGCGTGCTGCGCGAGGAGCACGACTTTCGTGGCTACATCCATTTGAAGACCATCCCCGAGGCCAGCCCCGAACTGCTTGCGCGGGCCGGCCGCTACGCCGATCGCCTGAGCATCAACATCGAGCTGCCGACCAACGAAGGCCTCGCCGCGCTCGCGCCCGAGAAAGACGGCCAGGCGATCCGTCGCTCGATGGCCCGGTTGCGCATCCACATCGACGACGCGAAAGAGGCCGCGAAACCGCAGCCGGTCGCCTCGCAGCTGGCTGTCAAACCGAAGCGCGCGAAGCCGCCGCGTTTCGCGCCGGCCGGGCAGAGCACGCAGATGATCGTCGGCGCCGACGCGGCCGACGACCGCAGCATCCTCACGACCAGCGCCACGCTGTACGGCTCGTATCGCTTGAAGCGCGTGTACTACTCGGCCTTCAGTCCGATCCCCGATGCCTCGCGCGACTTGCCACTCGTCTCGCCGCCGCTGGTGCGCGAGCACCGGCTGTACCAAGCCGACTGGTTGATGCGCTTCTACGGCTTCGCGCATGACGAAATCGTCGGCGCCGACAACGGCATGCTCGCGCTCGACATCGACCCCAAGCTCGCGTGGGCGCTCGCGCACCGCGAGTGCTTTCCGGTCGACCTGAACCGCGCGCCGAAAGAGATGCTGCTGCGCGTGCCGGGGCTGGGCGTGACCTCGGTCAAGCGCTTGCTGCAGGCGCGGCGCGGGCGGAGCTTGCGGGTCGACGACCTTTCGCGGCTCAAGGTGCCGTTGAAAAACGTGCTGCCTTTCGTCACCGTGCCGGGCCACGGCACGAAGGGCGAAATCGACGCCGCCGATCTGGCGGCGCGCTTGCGGCCGAAGCCGCAGCAGCAGTCGCTGTTCGACGCGTGAGCGCGCGTTAAGAGCCGAGTGAGCAATGGCCGAGCGCGTCGTCACGCTGGCAGGCGAAGCCGATGTCGACGGCTTCCGCGTCGAGGCGCGGCGGCTGCTCGCCCAAGGCGTGGCGCCGGCGCGCGTGAGCTGGCAGGTCGGGACACGCGCCGAAGTTGATTTGTTCGGCGCTGCGCCCGACGCGATGGACGCGATCGACGCACCCGCCGCACCCGAAGCAAACGGCGCGTCGCATCGGTCAGGCGCCGCGCGCACGAACGTCCCCGCGTTTTTCGTCTCGCTGTGCGAGCGTGCCGCGCTGCACTCCGACCCGAACCGGTTCGGCCTGCTGTACGGTTTGTTGTGGAGACTCGTCCACGAACCCGCGCTGCGCCATGACCCGCTCGATGCCGACCGAATGCAGGCCGAATTGATGGCGCGCGCGGTGCGGCGCGACATGCACAAGATGACTGCGTTCGTGCGCTTCCGGCCGCTTGCCACGGAGACCGACGCCGAGATTCAGCACATCGCCTGGTTCGAGCCCGACCACCACATCGTCGAAGCCACCGCGCCGTTCTTCGCGCGGCGCTTCGCGCAGATGCGCTGGGCCATCCTCACGCCCGACCGCTGCGTGCGCTGGAACGGCCGCGCGCTCACCTTCGGCCCCGGCGCGAACCGCGGAGACGCACCCCCGGCCGATGCCGCCGAGCAGCTTTGGCTCATCTACTACGCGAGCATCTTCAACCCCGCCCGCCTCAAGTTGAAGATGATGCAAAAGGAGATGCCGCGCAAGTACTGGAAGAACCTTCCCGAGGCGGTGCTGATCCAGCCACTGACGGCGCTGTCGGCGCAGCGCAGCGGGCAGATGATCGAGCAGGGCGCGAGCGAGCCGGTGCACCGGCGGCCGAGTGCGTCGACGGCGCTGCGCATCGATCAGCGGGTCGCGGTCGTGCATGCGCCTGGCACGCTGGCGGCGTTGCGCATTGCCACCGAGCGCTGCCGCGATTGCCCGATCGGCGCGGTGGCCACGCAGGCGGTGCCGGGCGAGGGCCCGCTGCATGCGCGGCTGATGCTGGTCGGCGAACAACCCGGCGATCACGAAGACCTGCACGGCCGCCCGTTCGTCGGCCCCGCGGGTCAGCTACTCGATCGTGCGCTCGCGCAACTCGGCTGGCCGCGCGAGGCGATCTACCTCACCAATGCGGTCAGGCATTTCAAGTTCGAGCTGCGTGGCAAACGGCGCATCCACAAAACACCGGCGCAGCACGAAGCCGCTGCCTGCCTGCACTGGCTGGAGAGCGAGATCGCGCTCGTGCAGCCGGGCGCGGCGATCGCCCTCGGCGGCACTGCGGCACGCGCGCTGCTCGGCCGAAGCGTGGCGGTGATGAGCGAGCGCGGCCAGTGGTTCACGCGCGCCGACGGCCTGCGCGTGCTCGTCACGCTGCACCCGTCGGCGCTGCTGCGGATGGATGCGGGCGAGCGTGATGCGGCGTTCGTTCGTTGGCTCGCAGACCTGCGTCAGGCCAGCTCCGGGCCGCCCCAAGCGGACTGAGCGCCCCTTGGGGGCAGCGAACGAAGTGAGCTTGGGGCAGTCATCACGCCGCCACGAACTTTAGCGCCACGCCGTTGTTGCAATAGCGCTTGCCGGTCGGCTTCGGGCCGTCGTCGAACACATGGCCTTGATGGCCTTCGCAGCGCGCGCAGTGGTATTCGGTGCGCGGCACGATCATTTTGAAGTCGGTCTTGCTGACCACCGCGCCGGGCAGCGAGGTGAAGAAGCTCGGCCAGCGGGTGCCGCTGTCGAACTTGGTGTCGGACGAAAACAGCGCGAGCTCGCAGCCGGCGCAATGGAACACGCCTTTGCGCTTCTCGTGGTCGAGCGGGCTGGTGCCGGCGCGCTCGGTGCCCTCTTGGCGCAGCACGGCGTACTGGTCGGCGCTCAGGCGCTTCTTCCACTCCGCGTCGGCCAGGCGGAGCGGTTCGATCTTCGGCGTGGGTCCTTGTGCCGACACGAGTTTCGGCGCGAGGCCTGCGGTGAACATCAGCAGCATGCGGCCGACGAATGGGCGACGGGTCATTTCGATTTCCTTTCAACGTGAGCCGGTAGGTCGCAGCGCGCAGGCGAATCTTTCGTTCTGCCTCTGCTCTGCGCTTCGCGCTAGCATCATGCCCTGCACAGTACGGCAGAGTCACCCCACGGGTCATGCGTTGCCGCGATTGAGTCTCGACGAGTTCATCGTCTGGGAAAACGAGCAGCCCGAGAAGCATGAATTCGTGTGCGGCGAGGTGTTTGCGATGGTGGGTGCACGGCGCGTGCATAACCTAGTCGTCGGCAATGTGTTTGCCTCGCTCAAGCAGCAGTTGAAGGGCGCGCAGTATTGGGCGTTTCTCGACAACGCCAAGCTGCAAACCGCGGCAGGTGACATTTTCTACCCCGACGTCTTCGTCACGTGTGGCCCGCAAGACCTGCGCACCGATCAGATTTTTCGCGCGCCGACCGTGATCGTCGAAGTGCTGTCGCCGAGCACGCAAGCTAACGACCGCGGCCTGAAGTTCACGCTGTACCGCAGCCTGCCGAGCCTGCGCGAATACGCGCTGGTCGACCCGGACACCCGCGAGGTCCAGCTGTTTCGGCGCGGTGACGATGGCCTGTTCACGCTGCACGACCTGACCGGTGCGCAGCACCTGCGCTTCGCGAGCATCGAGTGCAGTGTGAAGGCGGACGACTTGTTCGAGGGCATCGAGCGCGGAGTTGTCACAACCGCGAACACACCCGCGGACACACCCGCTCCTTGAACCTGGCCACCTCGACTCACCGCTTCGGCCAAAGCACCCACAGCCGCAGTGGCTGCTTCATCCGACCGGCCTGGTTTTCGGCGGTCTCGCCCCAACCCCAAAAGTAATCGGCGCGCACTGCGCCGGTGATCGCGGTGCCGGTGTCCTGCGCCATCACGATGCGGCGCAGTGGGCTGTTCGAAAGTGGCTCGGTCGTGTCCAGCCAGACCGGCGTGCCGTAGGGAATCGCGAGCGTGTCGACCGCGATCGAGCGACCCGGTGTCAGCGGCACGGCCTGGCCGCCTTTCGGACCGAGCTGTGGGTCGGGCAGCGGCTCTTCGCGGAAGAACACGGTGCGCGGGTTGGCCCACAGCATCTCGTTGAGCCGCTTCGGGTTCGCTCGCGCCCACGCCTTGATGCCGGGCCACGAGGCTTGCACGTTGGTGAGCTCGCCCTGGTCGATCAGCCAGCGGCCGACCGACTTGTACGGCTGGTCGTTGTGGGCGGCGAACGCAACGCGCACCAGCTTCTTCGTGCCGTTCGCCTCGGCGAGGTTCAAGCGCCCCGAGCCCTGGATCTGCAGGATCAGGGCGTCGAGCGCGTCGGCCACGTAAGCGATGGCGCGGCCGCGCAGGCTGGCCTTGGCGGCGGGGAGCGAATCGATCTGCTGGCGGGTCCAGTACGGCTTGCGTGTCGCGAGATCGGCGGGTGCCCCGTACAACGGCACCTGAAACGCGCCGCGCGGCGCGCGCGTCGCCTCGACCAGCGGCTCGAAGTAGCCGGTGATCAGCCCCTCGGGCGCGCCGTCGAGCGACTCGACGCGGTACGCCTGCAGCCGCTGCCGCAGCCACGCGCGCGCCATGTCGTCGCTGAACGCTGGCGTCGCAGCGGCTTGGGCTTGCGCGCACAGCGCGATCCAGTCGAACGCCGGCTTCACGCAGCCGCGCAACAGTGCCGGCCAGACTTCGCTCGCGCGGTCGGCGCTCCACGCCGGCAGCTCGGCCCAGTCGACCGGCACCCAGCGCGCACGGGCGCGCACGATGGTGGCGTTGACCATCGGCACGGCGAGTGTGTTGGTTGCGGCAACCGGTGGCGCGCTCGCGGGCGACGTGGGCGCTCCCGGCGCAAGCGACGGCGGGCTCGCGCAGGCTGCGAGCAACCCTAAAATCGCAGCTGCCAGCAGGCCTTTGCAACGCGTCAGGACATTCGACATGTGGGTACTCATTCTGGAAGCGTTCGGCGCGGTGGCGCTGCTGGTGCTCATCGTGTGGTGGACGATGTTCCACGGGCGCAGCAAGGGCGAGCGCGATCGGGATACCTGAGAAATATCGTGATGCTTCGACGCATCGAGCCAAGGTCGAACTTGCAACCTGATCGGGGCAAAAAAGCTTCGACCTTCAACCCCCGGATCGGCGATAAGTGTTTGACGTTGGCCGTAAGCACCGGCAATCCGTGATCGAGCGCGGTGGCGGCGATGAGCGCGTCGCCCATCTGCAGGCCATGGCTCAAGGTCAGCGCCTCCATTAAATCAATGGCCGTTTGCGTAATGCTTTGGGGAAACAGGCAGCAGAGTTGCCGCCTGTCGCGCGAGCATCTTCTTCACCGCTGCGAGTTCTGCCTTGTCGCGCAAGCCCTGCAGCACTTCGAGGTAGCTCACCTCCGAGAGCGTGAGTGAGTCCAGCTGATCCAAACGGCGTGTGGCTTGGGCATAGCCGCGCAGATGCCAGATCAACACGTCGGTATCGACAAGCATCAGGATGGCAGTCAAGACTCGGTTCGCGAGCCGTCGCGGTTGTAGCGAGACGCGCGCAGTTTGCGCACATAGGCCGTCACATCGGCCATGTCTTCACGGTCGCGCCAAATGCCGAAAGCGGGATCGTCGGTCACGAACTCCTCGGTCGGCGCCACCGGTTGGGCTTCTTCCTCGATGTGCACCGTGACCCGCAGGTCGGCAACCTGGGCGAACCGGTTAAGCCAGGCTTGCGGCAGTTCTTCGACCTTCACATGCTTGATGACGATGGCGTTCATCGGAGCTTCCTTCGTGTTGCTTGCTCGGCCACTGCGCGGCGGCAGCGAGGCTTCTGTGCGGGCGAAAACCGATTATTACAAAACCTCATTCACTCGGCGGGCCAAAGGAAAGACAGCGGCCTGTGCCACAGACGGGCCCGAATCGCGCGATAGATGCGGCTCCGATCGACGAGCCGGATGCCGCGCGAACGCAGAGCGACGCGAAACGCCATGAAGAAGCTGACCGTCACGTTCAGCACGCCCGTCAATGCGATGCCGGCCACGCACCACCAGAACGGCGCGCTCGCCATGATCCCGAAACCTTCGGCGCCGACCGCGGCGGCGAGCTGACCGGTCGACAAGGTGACGTGCCGCACTTCGATCGGCAGCCCGAAGAACAGCGCGACGACCGGGATCACGCCGAGCATGAAGCCGAGCGAGATGTTCGACGCGAAGCCCGAGATGTTGGCGCGCCACTATGCGCCCCAGCGCTGTGCGCGCGCGGCGCCGAGCTTGGAGACGATGCGCGGGTTCCAGGCGATCGCGCTGTCGAGCCGGTGCCAGACGAACCAGTTCTCGACCCAGCCGGCAATCAGCGAGCTCGCGAACAACAACACGCCGGTGAACGCAGCGAAAAAGGGCGTCCAGCCGAGCAGCGTGAGCGACTCCAGCACATGCTGCGCGTCCTTGTTCCCGACCAGCGGCGCGCCGAACGCGGCATGCCATGCGAGCTGCACCGCGAGCACGATCGGCGCCACCAGCGCGAGGTTGCCGAAGATGCCGGCCGCCTGCGAGCGGATCAGCTGCGCGACCTCGTCGACGAAGCCCTCGACGTGCGCGTCGGTCGACAGGTCGACCAGCTTCTCGGCCATCGCCGGTGCCGTCATCGCCGGCTGCTTGGTCGCGACCGTGAAGTGCAACAGCTGGATCAGCACGAAGCTCGCCGCGTAGTTCACGCCGGCCCAGAAGCCGCCCCAAAACGCCGACAGCGCCAGCGCCAGCACCGCGAACTTGACAAAGGTCGTGGCCGCCAGCACCGAGCCGCCGCCAGCCGCCGCCAGCAGCATCCGCTTGTACTCGGCGCGGTTGCGCGTGATGTAGTGCTGGCCGGTCTCGGCACTGCGCTCGGCGACCTTGCGCGCGAGCAGCGAGTAATGGCTCGCGAGCAGGCCGCGGATGCTGCGGCGTTCGTCGGCGGTGCGCACCAGTTCGGCGAGCAGCCGCGTGATCTCGCGCGCCGGCTCGGGGCTGATCACGCAATTGAGCAACGAATCGATGCGCAGCGTGCGCTCGCGCAATTGGTCGACTTCAAACACCACGTCGACCGAGACGCCGTGCGCTTCCAGGTGCTGGTGCACGCTCTCGGCGCAGCGCCGGCAGGTGTCGAGCAGCGCGCGCAGGTACTGGGCCTCTTGCAGCAGCGCGGCTTCGGTGATCAGCGTCGTCCGGCGGTACCGCGTGTCGCCGGCCTGCATCGGCGGGTCGCCATCTGCAGGTGAACCTCGCGCCTGGGCATGGTCGCTGACGACTTCGGCTACTCGCGCAAGCTGCCGAAACGGCTGGTCGACGATCAGCTCCGGGCTCATGCGTTGGCGGATCGCCGGCGCGAAGCCCGAGGCGCGCACCGCGCTGGCGAGGAACACGATCGCATCGAGAAACGGCGTGCGCCAAGCGATGCCGCCGCGTTCGGGCGACACGTAGGTGCGCAGGCGTTCGAGCGTGGCATCGTCGATCGCGAGCAACCAGCCGGCATCGTCGGCATGCGGGAACAGCAGCGCGAAGAGCTCGCCGAGGTCGGTGGTGGCAGGCGTCAGCGGCAGCAAGCGCGCGCGAACGCGCCGGCCGAGCTCGCCCCACAAATCCATGCGCGGCGCGAAGCCGAAATCGGCGAGCAGCGCAGCGTTGTCGACCTCGGCCCAGATGCGCCGCAGCAGTTGCGAGACACGCTCGTGGTGTTCGGGGTGGCGATCGAGCACACCGAGCAGGTGGCGCAGCCGCAGCACCGGGCGCGGCGTGGGCAAGGCTTCGATCTGGCTGTCGAGTGGCTGGCGTGACACGAGCGGCGGCTGCGGGGCGGATTCGATCGGCGCGTGGCGCAGCCACTCCATCAGCCTGATCAGCCACAGGTGGCGCTCGGGCAGGCTTGCCTTCGGGTCGGCCGCATTCAACAGCGCGGTCAGGTCCCAGTCGCCGCGGCCAGGATTCCTCTTTGCCTTCTTCGCCATCAGTGCAGCGAGGAGACCAGCGCCAGGCTGAATTCAGGCACCACCGCCTCGAACGCGTGCGCGTCTTCGGTCATGCAAAAGAAGGTGCCGCGCATCGTGCCCTGCTTCGTTGCGAGCCGCGTCCAGCTCGTGTACTCGAAGCTTTCGCCGGGCTTGAGCAAAGGCTGGTGGCCGACGACCGCGAGGCCGCGCACTTCTTCGCTGTGGCCGGCTGCGTCGGTGACGATCCAGTGGCGGCCGATCAGCTGCGCGGTCACATCGCCGCTGTTGCGAATCGTCACCGTGTAGGCGAATGCGTGCTGGCCGGTCGCGAAGTCGGATTGCTCGGGCAGGTGGCGCACGGTGACGGTGCTGGTCAGTTCGGGGTGAGGCATGCGCTAGATTCTGGCAGCAACGCCACACACCGTCGAACGTGAAGAGGGCGAGCGTTATGGCGTCGAAGCTCGCACTTAGAATCTGCGCGACACCCGAGTACGCACCATGTCGAACCGCACTTACCGCATCGCCCCGAGCATTCTTTCCGCCGATTTCGGCCATCTGGCCGACGAGTTGCGCAAGGTCATCGCGGCCGGTGCCGACTGGATTCACTTCGACGTGATGGACAACCACTACGTGCCGAACCTGAGCTTCGGCCCGATGGTCTGCGAGGCCTTGCGCAAGCATGCTGTGCGCGCCGACGGCACGAAGGTGCCGATCGACGTGCACTTGATGGTCGAGCCGGTCGATGCGCTCGCGCTCGCGTTCGCGGGTGCCGGTGCCGATCACATCCTGTTCCACCCGAGTGCGAGCGAGCACGTCGACCGCACGCTGCAGCTGATTCGCGGGGCCGGTTGCAGCGCCGGTCTGGTGTTCAACCCGGCGGCGCCGCTCGACGTGCTGGCGTGGACGATCGACCAGCTCGACGTGATCCTGGTGATGAGCGTGAACCCGGGCTTCGGCGGGCAGAGCTTCATCCCCGGGTCGCTGAAGAAGATCGAGGCGATTCGCAAACTGATCGACCAGAGCGGGCGCGACATTCGCCTCGAAGTCGACGGTGGCATCAAGGCCGACAACATCCGCGCTGTGGCCGATGCCGGCGCCGACACCTTCGTCGCCGGCAGTGCGATTTTTGGCCACGAGAACTACAAGCAGGTCATCGACGCGATGCGCGACGCGCTCGCGTGACGCCACGCGATCACCCTCACCCCAACCCTCTCCCGCGTGCGGGAGAGGGAGCCAGGCCTACAGCGCTTGCAACGCTTGGTCGCGCAACCCCACCAGAACCGCTTCGCCGCTCGCACGGTCGACGCGGAACTCGCCGTAGCGCGCGCTAATGAAGCGCTCGGCCGTGCCCTCCTCGAAGAAGAACGCGTTGGTGCCGAGCCAGACCTGACCGTTGCGAATGCGGTAGCGCAGCCGCATCGGGGCGGGCGTGCCAGGCGCGTCACGCGTGTCGATCGAGGCCAATCGCGCGACGCGTTGCGCGTCGAGTGCGATGCGCGCGAAGCGGGTCTCGCCTTCGCGGCGCGGCGTGCCGGCTTTCTCGTCGCCGCGTTCGAGCTCGCGCGCAAATTCATCCGCAAGCGCGAAACGAAGCGCCATGTAGTCGCCTTGCATCAGCGATCGCGGGTCGACCGGCGCGAGCGCGAGGTACACGACGTCGCCGTCGCGTTCGATGCGCTCCTTGCCGACGATCGAGACGTTGACGGCGCCCAGCACCAGCAATGCGCCGAGTGCGATCAGGCCGCGAATGCAAAGGGACTTCATGCGTGTTCTCCTCGGGCAAACCAACGCGCCGCGAGCACGAAAGCGCCACCCATCGCGAGCATCAACAGCGACTTGAGCAGCAGGCTGGTGCCGAGCTCGTAGTAGCAATGCGAGACATGCAACAACACCGCGACCGCGCTCGCGCCCATCAACGCGCGGCTGCGCAGTGCGAAGGCCGCTGCGATGCCGCCGAGCGCGGCGAGTGCCGAAAGCATCGGCCACAGCGCGAGCCAGTTCTGCTGCACCGGGCCGGCGTCGAACCAGCGGAACGACTCGAATGGCTGCGATGCAACGGTCGCGAACCCGAGGCCGATGACCAGCCCGGTGAGCACTGGCCGCACGACCGGTTGCCAGCCGCGCGCCATCCAGCCGGGCTCGTTGCGCAGCAGCAGCACCAGGCCGGCGCCGACCGGCAACCATGCCAGCAGCCAGCCGCCGAGGGACTGGCCAAAAGAGGCCGCCACCTCGCGTTCACCGCGCCAGAACTCGGGTTCGCCGAAGAGCGAGAAGCGCACTGTCAGCGCCCACGCGATGGTCGCGAAAAAGGTCGAGAGCGTGCGGTGCAGCAAGTTCGGCATCACGAGCGCGAGAACGATTTGCAGCCCCAGCGCGCTTGCCGCGATCGGGCCGAGCTCGCGTGCGTGCTGGTTCATCGCGAACAGGAGCAGGCACTGGCCGGCAATCGAGAGCGCGAGCGCGAACTGCGCCACGAAGGCACCGTCACGATCGGCCTTGAACAAGCCCCACGCAGCCGCCAACAGCATCGCGCCGGCAACCGCCGCTTCGGCTGGCCGGCTCGGCTGGAACAGCATCGCGACGAACCCGAGCAGGAACAGCCCGGCTAGCCAGCCGCTCACGCCGAGCAGCAGACCGATGTACCAGGGGCGGTCGTGCACAGCACCGGCCTGCGGCGCAGTCGAAGACGAGTCACCGGTGCGCGCTGCATCGGCGACCATGCCGCGCGATTGCAGTTCTTGCAGCAGGGCTTGCGCGGTCGTGATCATGTGGCGGCTCCTTCGACAGCAGCGGTGGGCGCGGTGTGCCAGGTGCGCACCCAATGCATCAGCAACAGGCCGGTCGCGGTCGACGCGGCGATCAACCAGAACGCGATCAGGAAGAACGAGCCGACATCGTCGAAGCGCATCGTTTGCGCCAGCCAGGTGGTCGAGATCGCGATCCAGCTCGCGGCGATCAGCGCCATCGGGAACACGTCGCGCTTGGCACGCCATGCCGCGAACGCGATGCCCGTGCTGAGTGCCGCGAACAGCGACCCGACCAGCGCGTGCTGGCCCGATGGCGAAGCAGGGTCGGCGTGGCGCGAGCCGTCGGTCACGGCCACGATCACGGCCAGCGTGCCGAACACGAAGCCCAGGCTCGCGAGATACCGCACCAACCAGACCGGCGCTGACGCCGCGAAGCGCGTGCCTCGCAGCCACAGAAACGCGCCGGCACCGAACAGGTTCACGAGGCAGGGCAGCATCAGCGTCGTCGAGCGGTCGAGGCCCCAGCCGCTGACCACTCGCCAGAAGAGGTGATCCAGACCGAGCCAGCCGCACAGCAGCGCGAGCCCGATGTTCAGCACCGTCCACTACAGCGCCCACAGCGCGCCCGACAAGCCGGCGAGCGCGAACGGCAGCGCGAGTGCAGCCCAAGTGAAGAAGAGCTCGTGCACGTCGGCGCCGGTCTGGTACGACTGCCCGAACAGCGCGAGCAGGCCGCCGGTCAGCAAGGTCGCCAACATCAATGCGCCTCGCCCCGGCAACGAGGGTGGCGCCCGCCACAGCGCGACGCCGATGCACACGACGAGGCCGGTCTGCAGCAGCGCGAAGCGGCCGAGCACGCCGTAGTGTTGCCAGTTCGCGGCGACGAAGAACAGCGCGCCGGCGCCGACCGCGCCGAGGCCGGCGGCGTGCAGCAAGCGGGCGGCGAAGGCGCGCCATGCGGGCGCGTCGAGGGTCAGGCCGGTGAGCCGAAGCGCCTCGACGATCGCAGGCGGCGCGAGCCGGTGCTGGCGGGTGAAGGTGTCGAGCGCGTGTCGGTCCATGCGACGAGCGTACCCGGCGCAGCGTGGCGCACCGCGCGCTTTGTACAGCGGGATCGGGCGCCGCGCCCGCCGGTATTGCGGCGCGATGCCGCGCGATGCCTCTCACGGCCCGACCCCGGACACACAAGGCCGCAGCAACCTGAGTCACACTCGCCGGCATGGCAGACCCGCACGCGCACCACGACCACGACCACGATCACGGCCACCACGGCCATGAGCACGCACCCGCCGCCGCCGGCCTCGCAGTGCACGACCACCTTGGCCGCGGCAGCCACGCCGGTCACGCCCACCACCACGCGCCGGCCAATTTCGACCGGGCTTTCGCGATCGGCATCACGGTCAACATCCTGTTCGTCGCGATCGAGGCCTTCTACGGCTTTCAGGTCAACTCGCTCGCGCTGCTCGCCGACGCCGGCCACAACCTCGGCGATGTCGCCGGGCTGGTGATGGCCTGGGGCGGCGCGCTGGCCGGCAAGCTGCGCCCCGATGCGCGCTACACCTACGGCTGGAAGCGCGCGTCGATC
>JANLUW010000545.1:0-1639 GCA_031363645.1 Rhizobacter sp.
TTGTTGGCGATGCCTTGCGCGACGAGCCAAGTCAGCACCACGCTCATCGGCCACAGCAGCAGCAGCGGTGCGAGCATCCAGTCGAGGATCTCGCCGAACAGCGAGCGCTGCTCCCGGGGGCGTGCCTCGGCCACGGCCGTCTTCAAGCTGCGATTTTCTCGAGGCAGTAGCCGAGGCCGCGCACCGTGGCGATGCGCACCGGGCCTTGTTCGATCTTCTTGCGCAGCCGGTGGATGTAGACCTCGATCGCGTTGTTGCTGACCTCTTCGCCCCATTCGCACAGCCGCTCCACCAACTGGTCTTTGCTGACGAGCCGCCCGGCGCGCTGCAGCAGCACTTCGAGCAGGCTCAGCTCGCGCGCCGAGAGCTCGACCAATTGGTCGTTCAGGTAGGCCACGCGCCCGGTCGCGTCGAAGCTCAGCGGGCCGTGCTTGATGATCGCCGAGGCCGTGCCGAGACCGCGCCGTGTCAGCGCCCGCACGCGCGCTTCGAGCTCCTGCAGCGAGAAGGGCTTAGCCATGTAATCGTCAGCACCCAGGTCGAGGCCCTTGACGCGCTGCTCGACGCTGTCGGCGGCCGTCAAAATCAACACCGGCACGCTCGCGCCGCGCGCGCGCAACTTCCGCAGCACCTCGAGCCCGTGCAGTTTGGGCAGCCCGAGGTCGAGGATCACGAGGTCGAATTCGTGCATTGCCAGTGCGGCATCGGCCTCGGTGCCGCTGCCCACCTGGTCGACCGAATAGCCGGCATTGCGTAGCGAGCGCAACAGACCGTCAGCGAGCACTTGGTCGTCCTCGGCGATCAGGATGCGCATCGCGGGTCTCCCGGCGGGTTCGGCGACATCATTGCAGGGAGCGCGTCAAAAAAGCTGCGCGTAGGTACTGTACAAACATCCAGCTTTCGAGATAATGCGGATAATTTCAGGAGAACCCCTTTGGACGCTACTGCGAAAACTTCTAATTCGGCCCCCGCCGCAGCCCCGACTGCCCTCAACACCGAAAAGGCCAAGGCCCTTCAAGCAGCGCTGTCGCAGATTGAAAAGCAGTTCGGCAAGGGCACGATCATGCGCCTCGGCGAGGGCGAGGTGATCGAAGACATCGAGGTCGTCTCCACCGGCTCGCTCGGCCTCGACATGGCGTTGGGCGTCGGCGGCCTGCCGCGCGGCCGAGTCGTCGAAATCTACGGCCCTGAATCGAGCGGCAAGACCACGCTCACGCTGCAGGTCATCGCCCAGATGCAGCGCGTCGGCGGCACCTGCGCCTTCATCGATGCCGAGCACGCACTCGACATCGGTTATGCGCAAAAGCTCGGCGTCAACCTGCAAGACCTGCTGATCAGCCAGCCCGACACCGGCGAACAAGCGCTCGAGATCGTCGACGCGCTGGTGCGCTCCGGCTCGGTCGATCTGGTCGTGATCGATTCCGTCGCCGCGCTCACCCCCAAGGCCGAAATCGAAGGCGAAATGGGCGACTCATTGCCCGGCCTGCAGGCGCGGCTGATGAGCCAGGCGCTGCGCAAGCTCACCGGCAGCATCAAGCGCACCAACACGATGGTGATCTTCATCAACCAGATCCGCATGAAGATCGGCGTGATGTTCGGCTCGCCCGAAACCACCACCGGCGGCAACGCGCTGAAGTTC
>JANLUW010000598.1:0-6198 GCA_031363645.1 Rhizobacter sp.
ACACGCCTCGAGTCGCGCGAGCAGGGCCTCGCGTTGCGCCAGCAGGGCTTGCGCTTCTTCGCGGGCCGCGGGCTGCAATGAATCGAGCCGCGCGGCCAGCATCTCGAAGCTGGCAAGCGCGCCAGCCCGTGCGCGGGTCAAATCGGCGACCACATCGGCCGGGCCGGCCGGTTCCGGATCGAACGCCGGGTCACCGGTCATCATCCCGAACGCGGCGTGGAGCTGCGCGGTGCGCAGGCCGAGCGTTTGCACCAGCGCGAGGTAGCCGCCGTGCACGTCGGCGGGAATCGCATCGATGGCGCCGCGGTATTGCTCGAGGTGACGCTCCAGGTAGTCGAGCGTGTAGGCCCAGCCATCACCCTGGTTCGCGGCGAAGGCCTGCACCAAAGCAAGTGTCATCACCGTGCCGTCGGCCGCAATGTGCTCGAGTGCGCCCGCGACCGGCACGCAGTGCGCGAAGCGCGCCACTTCGGTCAGGTACCGGCCGATCTCGAGCTCGGGGTTGATGCCCGGCCGCAGTCGCCGGTAGCCTTTGAGGAACAGCTGTTCGCCGAGCGTGACGATGGTGTTGCTGCTCTGCGCCTGCGGCCGGCTCACGGCCAGCTCGCCGACACCAGCGGCCAGGTCGGCGAAGACGGCGGTGGGCTTGAATTGCAAGCGGCCTGCCGCCGCGGTCGCAACCACTTCGTTCGCCCCTATCGCCAGCACCACGGCGCGGCAAAAGGCCTCGTCGCAAAACGCATCGCCCATCACGCCGACGTTGGCCTGCTGTCGCACCTTGGCGACCGCGCCCTGCATCAGTCCCTTGACGCGCTCTTCCTCCTGGTCTTCCCAGGCGAGCGCGAGCGGCACGAAATAGCTCGATGGCTCGGGCGGCCCGTCGAGCGTGAGCACCGGCAGCATCCAGTGAAAGCCGTCACGCGACCAGACAGCGTGGTCGGCCAAGCGCGCGCGTGTGACATCGGTGCCCTTGTCGGCGTACCAGCGTTGGGTTTCGATGTGGCGCGGCAAGGTGTCGGTCTCGAACTGCGTGCGCATGCGCTCGGCCATGCCCATGCGCCACGGCATTACTTGCTCGCGGAACAGGCTGGTCCAGCCGTCGAACAGCACCAGCACGGGCCGGTCTTCGAGCGGCACCGGCTCGAGGTGACCGGCGGGCACGTCGGCATGGGCATCGAGGCGAAACCAATAGAAGCCGTAGGCGGCGATCGTGAGCACGTAAGACGCGTCGGCGATCGGCGGGAACGGCGTGCGGCCCAGCATCTCGACCGGCACGCGGCCCTTTAACGCCGCGAGGTTCAGTTCGACCGGCTGCGCCGAGCGCGACAGGTTGGCGACGAACAAAAAAGCTTCGTCTTCGTACTCGCTGACGTAGGCCAGGATCTTGCGATTCGCGGGCTTGAGGAAGCTGCGCTTGCCGCGGCCGAAGGCGCGGCTGGTGTTCCGCACTGCGAGCATCCGGCGGGTCCAGTTCAGCAGCGAACTCGCCTCGCGCGTTTGCGCCTCGACGTTGAGTGCCTCGTAGCCGTAGACCGGGTCCATGATCGGCTGCAAATAGAGGCGCTGCGGGTCGGCACGCGAGAAGCCGGCGTTGCGGTCGGGGCTCCATTGCATCGGCGTGCGCACGCCGTTGCGGTCGCCGACGAACACGTTGTCGCCCATGCCGATTTCGTCGCCGTAGTAGATGATCGGGGAGCCCGGCATCGACAGCAACAGGCTGTTCATCAGCTTGATGCGGTCGGTGTCGTTTTCCATCAGCGGGGCGAGGCGACGGCGGATGCCGAGATTGATGCGCGCGCGCGGGTCGGCGGCGTACATGCGGTACATGTAGTCGCGCTCCTTGCTCGTCACCATCTCGAGCGTGAGCTCGTCGTGGTTGCGCAAGAAGATCGCCCACTGGCAGCCCTCCGGAATTTCCGGCGTCTGCTGCATGATTTCGACGATCGGGTCGCGGTCTTCTTGCGCGATCGCCATGTACATGCGCGGCATCAGCGGGAAGTGATACGCCATGTGGCATTCGTCACCCTCACCGAAGTATTCGCGCACGTCTTCCGGCCACATGTTGGCCTCGGCGAGCAAGAAGCGGTTCTGGTAGCTCGCATCGATCGCAGCGCGCAGTTTCTTGATGACGCCATGGGTCTCGGGCAGGTTCTCGTTGCTCGTGCCGTCGCGCTCCACGAGGTAGGGAATCGCATCGAGCCGGAAGCCGTCGACGCCCATGTCGAGCCAGAAGCGCATGGTCTTGAAGATCGCCTCCAGCACCAGCGGATTGTCGTAGTTCAGATCGGGCTGGTGGCCGAAGAAGCGGTGCCAGAAGTAGGCCTTGGCCACAGGGTCCCAAGTCCAGTTCGAGGTCTCGGTGTCGGTGAAGATGATGCGTGTGCCGAGGTACTTCTGGTCGGTGTCGCTCCAGACGTAGAAGTCGCGTTCGGGCGAGCCGGCCGGTGCCTTGCGCGCGGCTTGGAACCACGGGTGCGCGTCCGACGTGTGGTTGATGACGAGCTCGGTGATCACCTTCAGCCCGCGCTTGTGCGCCTCGCCCAGCATCTCGCGAAAGTCGTCCAGGCTGCCGTACTGTGGGTGCACGTCGTCGTAGTGCGAGATGTCGTAGCCGTCGTCGCGCAATGGCGACGGGTAGAACGGCATCAGCCAGATCGTGTTGACGCCCAGATCGCGCACGTAATCGAGCTTGGAGGTCACGCCTTGGAAGTCCCCCACGCCGTCACCGTTCGAGTCGAAGAATGCCTTGACGTTGAGCTGGTAGATCACCGCGTCGCGGTACCACAACGGGTCGTTGGCGATGTCGATGTCGGACTGTTCAAGGTCCATGGCCGGCTGGGCTGCGACCGGCAAGGCAGCGGGTTGGCGTGGGTTCATCAGAGGAAGTAGTCGAAGTCGCGTTCGCTGCGCTGGCGGCGCCGCAACACGAACACATGGGCCGGCGAACGCTGCGGATCGAGCAAGACGAACTTGCGCAGGCCTTGCCAGCGGAATCGCTGGTCGCTGAGTTCGTCGTGCATCTGGTAGGCCTGCTGGTCGTCGATGCCCATCACGTCGGCATCGAGGTCTACCCAGCCCGATTGCGGGTTGTGCGGGTCGAGGTTGACGATGGTAAGCACGACGTTGTCGATGCCGGCGCCCGGCGCGGCGCCGTCGCTGTCGTTTCGGTGCGTTTTGGCATACGCGATCAGTTGTTCGTTGTCGGTGTCGAAAAAGCGCAGGCTGCGATCGGATTGCAACGCGCGGTTGTCGCGGCGAATGCGGTTGACGCGGGCGATGAACGGCGCGAGGCTGTCCTCGCGGTTCAGGTTCCAGGTGCGTTGCTGGTACTTCTCGGAGTCGTGAAACTCCTCGCTGCCCGGCTCGCGCGGCACGTGTTCCATCAATTCGTAGGCCGGCCCGTAGAGCCCGTAGTTGGCCGACAGCGTGGCGGCCAGCACGAGCCGCGCCATGAACACCGCGCGTTCGCCGCCGTGCAACTGCTCGGTGAGGATGTCGGGCGTCGTCGGCCAGGCATTCGGCCGAAAGTAATCCTTGCCCGGGCCCTGCGACAACTCGGTGAAGTAAGTCGTCAGTTCGTACTTGGTCTGGCGCCAGGTGAAGTAGGTGTATGACTGCGAGAAGCCGAGCTTGGCCAATCGGTGCATCACCTTCGGCCGGGTGAAAGCTTCGGCGAGAAAGATTACGCCCGGGTGCTCGCGCTTGATCGCACCGATCACCCACTCCCAGAAGCCGAACGCCTTGGTGTGCGGGTTGTCGACGCGGAACATCGTCACGCCCTGCGCGATCCAGTGGTCGAACACGCTCTTGAGCTCGCCCCAGAGCGCGCGCCAGTCGTCGGTCTCGAAGTTGAACGGGTAGATGTCCTGGTACTTCTTCGGCGGGTTCTCGGCGTACTGCACGCTGCCATCGGGCAGGTGTTTGAACCAGCTCGGGTGGGCCTTGACATACGGGTGATCGGGCGCGCACTGGAAGGCGATGTCGAGCGCCATGTCGAGGCCCAGACTCGCTGCACGCGCCACGAGGCTCGCGAAGTCGGCGGCGGTGCCAAGGGCCGGTAGGATGCTCTTGTGGCCACCTTCTGCAGCGCCGATCGCCCACGGGCTGCCGGTGTCGCCGGACCCGGCTGCGAGCGCGTTGTTTCGCCCCTTGCGCTGCACGCGACCGATCGGGTGGATGGGCGGCAGGTACAGCACGTCGAAACCCATCGCGGCGATCGCGGGCAGGCGCGCCTCGACATCGGCGAAGGTGCCGTGACGCCCGGCTTCGGGCGATGCCGAGCGCGGGAACAGTTCATACCAGGTGCTGAAGCGGGCGCGATCGCGGTCGGCGGTCAGCGGCAGCTCGAAGCCGTAACCGGCTTGCATGCTGCGGTCGGGATGGCGCGCCGCGGTGCGGGCTGTTTCGGCGTCGAGTGCGAGCGATTTCAGATGCGCGGCATCGAGGGTCGAATCGGCAGCGGCCCGGGCCAGTGCTTCGGCCGCTGAGGCGAGCGATTCGCGATCGGCGCCAGTCGCGCGCGCCGCGGCAGCGCCCAGCAGCGTGGCACCTACCTGCGCGGCGATGCGGATGTCTGCCGCATCGACGCGTCGCGAGAGCTCATGCCGCCACGAGTCGAACCCATCGACCCATGCCGTCACGGTGTAGCGATAGCACCCTGGGACGGGCGGCGTGAACCAGGCCAGCCAGCGGTCGTTGCCGGTCGATCGCATCGGCTCTTCGTGCCAATCGGCGCCGTCTTCGGCTCGCCAGCGCAGCACGACCCGCAACACGTCATGGCCGTCGGCGAAGCAATCGGCTTGCACCGCGAAGCGCTCGCCGGCTACGCATTTGACTGCGAAGCGGCCGCCATCGATGCAGGGCATCACCGCATCGACAACGGCACGAACGCGGCCGTCTTCGGGCCGCGGAATCTCGCGTGCGTCAGTCATGGCGCGGCTCGTGTTTGAGCACGACGACCGCGAGCGGCGGCAGCGTCAGGCTGATTGAATGGTGTTTGCCATGCGACGCCAGCGGCGCCGCTTCGACATGGCCCAAGTTGCCCCAGCCCGCGCCGCCATACTCGGCCGCATCGCTGTTGAGCAGCTCGCGCCAGATGCCGCCCTGCGGCACGCCGACGATGTAGTTCTCGCGCGGCAGCGGCGTGAAATTGCACGCGACCACGAGCGCGTGTCCGGCACCGTCCTTGCGCAAGAACACCAGCACGCTCGACTCGGCATCGCCACCCACGATCCACTCGAAACCTTCGGGCGAAAAGTCGATTCGGTGCAGCGCGGGCTCGGCGCAATACACGCGGTTGAGTTCGCGCACGAAGCGCTGCACGCCGGCGTGTTCGGGCAGGGCGGTGACCCACCATTCGAGTTCGCCTTCGTGCGTCCACTCGCGCCGCTGGCCGAACTCGCCGCCCATGAACAGCAGCTTCTTGCCCGGGTGCGCCCACATGAAGCCGAGGAGCGCGCGCAGGTTCGCGAACTTCTGCCAATCGTCGCCCGGCATCTTGCCGAGCAGCGAGCCCTTGCCGTAGACGACTTCGTCGTGCGAAAGCGGCAGCACGAAGTTTTCGTTGAAGGCATAGACCATCGAGAACGTGATCTGGTTGTGGTGGTACTTGCGGTTGATCGGGTCTTCGGCGAAGTACGCGAGCGTGTCGTGCATCCAGCCCATGTTCCATTTCATGCCGAAGCCGAGGCCGCCCATGTCGGTCGGCCGCGAGACCATCGGCCACGCGGTCGATTCTTCGGCGATCGTCATCGCATCGGGGTGCTCGCGGTAGGCGGCGCGGTTGAGTTCCTGCAGGAATTGCGTGGCCTCCAGGTTCTCGCGGCCGCCGTGGCAATTGGGAATCCACTCGCCCGCCTTGCGCGCGTAGTCGAGGTAGAGCATCGAGGCCACGCCGTCGACGCGCAGGCCGTCGAGGTGGTAGCGCTCGAGCCAGAACAGCGCCGACGACAGCAAGAAACTGCGCACCTCGCTGCGGCCGTAGTTGAAGATCGCCGACTGCCATTCGGGGTGAAAACCCTGGCGCGGGTCAGCGTGCTCGTACAGGTGCGTGCCGTCGAATTGCGCCAGACCGTGCGCGTCGGTCGGGAAGTGCGAGGGCACCCAGTCGAGCAGCACGCCGATGCCGCGCCGGTGCAGGTACTCGACGAAGGCCATGAAATCCTGCGGCGTGCCGTAGCGGGCCGTGGGCGCGAAGTA
>JANLUW010000639.1:0-2298 GCA_031363645.1 Rhizobacter sp.
AGATTCAGGTGCATCGGATCCGATGGGCTACGCACTCGTTTGTCGTCATGCATGTTCAGTCCCGTGCAAATGTTGGCGCGCCGCTACCAGACGCTGGAGCTTCGAGGCTGCGAATCCAGATGGGCACCAACGCTCGAGGCATTCGCTCATTTCAAGCGCATCGCATGGCTTGTTCAGCACGCCGTTCATGCCACACGTCCGCCATCGTCCCTCGTCTGCGGCCAAGTTTCCCGTCGTGTAGGCCACGACCGGGACGGGTCGTTCACGCCGAGCCCGTCGCTCGCTTTGTCGGATTCGCGCAGTCGCCGTCAGGCCATCCATGACCGGCATCTCCACATCCATCAGGATGATGTCGAAATCCTGCTCGCCAGAGAGCAGGACTGCCTCCAGGCCGTCGCACGCTATCTGCGGCATGATCTTCCATCGCGCCAGCAATGCACATGTCAGCAATTGTTGAACGGGGCAGTCATCGACCAGCAGCAGGCGCAAACGCGACGCGCGCACAAGGGCGGTCGCATCTTGCATCAGGAACGCCATGGTTGAGAGCGCGTCGGCGACCCGCGAATCGCTGGTCCCCGTCTGCAATCGACCCTGCCTGCCCCTGTCGCTGGTCAGTGCAGTCGACGGTTGAAGTTGCTGTTCCATGGCTGAATTGTCGAATCGTGGTGCCGATCGCTCTGTTCGATAAGCCACATAGACGCACTGGAGTCGCTTCACGGTTGTTTCAAAGTGCGCCGAAAGCCCCGGTGCGCTGCCGCACAGACTTGTCGGCGCCGCGCGTTCAAGCTCCCGCGCAGGCAACGCGGGGACGGTACAGCATGAGCCCGTCGGGCGCGTAATCGGGAGCGGGTCCATGCGCAAGGCACTGAGTCAGGGGTTCACCACCTTTTTGCGACGCCGCCATGCGCAGCGGCACTTCGCCCGCCGCCCGCTGCTCGCAACCCTCACGGCGAACGCGGCAGCTGGCGACACCAGTGCCACACCGGCGCACCTCCTCGGCGACATGCTCCTCGTGGCCCGAGACGATCCACCGGCGGCGATCGCACGGCTGCAATCCCGCTCGACCGGACTGAGCGCCGCCGAAGCCGCAGAGCGCCTAGCACGCGACGGCCCCAACGAGATCGAACACGAGACGCCGCTGCCGGCCTGGCTGCATCTCTGGCGTTGCTATCTCAACCCGTTCAACCTGCTGTTGAGCGTGCTCGCGGCCTTGTCGTACCTGAGCGCAGACATCAAGGCCACCATCGTGATCGGCGTGATGGTGGGGCTGAGCACCGTCATTCGCTTCGTGCAGGAGGGTCGCTCGCACCGCGCGGCCGAAGGGCTCAGGGCGATGGTGAGCAACACGGCGACCGTGGTCTGTAGCGAGGACGGCACGACGGCTCCGCCGCCGGGCATCGAGATCCCGCAGCGGGAGTTGGTGGCCGGAGACCTGATCACCCTGTCGGCCGGCGACATGATCCCGGCCGACTGCAGGGTGCTCACCGCGCGAGACCTGTTCATCGGCCAGGCGGCGATGACGGGGGAGTCGCTGCCGGTGGAGAAATTTGCCGATCGCAAGGGCGACGCCTCCGGCGTCCTGGAGCAATCGAACCTCGTGTTCATGGGCACGAACGTGATCTCAGGCGCGGCAACCGCGCTCGTGGTGGTCACGGGCAACCGCACCTACTTCGGAACGCTGGCTTCACGGGCCACGGCAGTCGACCCGACGCCCAATGCCTTCCAGGCGGGGGTCAACGACGTGAGCTGGCTGCTGATCCGGTTCGCACTCGTGATGGTGCCCATCGTGTTCCTGGTCAACGGTTTCACCAAGGGCGACTGGCTTCAGGCGTTCCTGTTCGCGCTTTCGGTGGCGGTCGGCCTGACGCCCGAGATGCTGCCGATGATCGTGACCTCCACGCTGGCCAAGGGGGCGGTGCTGCTCTCGCGCAAGAAGGTGGTCGTCAAGCGCCTTGATGCGATCCAGAACTTCGGCGCGATGGACGTGCTGTGCACCGACAAGACCGGCACGTTGACGCAGGACAAGATCGCCTTGGCGCGCCACGCCGATGCTTACGGCCAGGACACCGACGAGGTGCTGAACTTCGCTTTCCTCAACAGCTTCTACCAGACCGGGCTGAAGAACCTGCTGGACCGCGCGGTGCTGACCCGCGTGGAGCTGGCGGCCGAGTTGAAGCTGAAGGATGCCTACCGCAAGGTCGACGAAATCCCCTTCGACTTCGAACGCCGGCGCATGTCGGTCGTGGTCGCGGTGCTGGTGGCCGGGCAGGACCAGCACCACGAGTTGATCCGCAAGGG
>JANLUW010000003.1:0-2095 GCA_031363645.1 Rhizobacter sp.
GGCCGGCGAGGCCGAGTTGATGATCGCCGGCGGTGTGGAAAGCATGTCGCGGGCGCCGTTCGTGATGCCCAAGGCCGACGCGGCTTTTTCGCGCACCAACGCGGTGTTCGACACCACCATCGGCTGGCGCTTCGTGAACCCGGCCATGAAGCAGCGCTACGGCACCGACTCGATGCCGGAGACGGCCGAGAACGTCGCCGCGGATTTCGGCGTGTCACGCGCCGATCAGGACGCCTTCGGCCTGCGCTCGCAGGTTCGTGCCGCCGCCGCCCAGAAGCGCGGCCGTTTCGCGAACGAGATCGTGCCGGTGACCGTCCCGGCGAAGAAGGGCGACCCGGTCGTGGTGAGTGCCGACGAGCATCCGCGCGAGACCACGCTCGAGGCGCTCGCGAAGCTGAAGCCGATCGTGAAGCCCGACGGCACGGTGACCGCGGGTAACGCTTCCGGCGTGAACGATGGCGCCTGCGCCCTGATCATCGCCAGCGAAGCAGCCGCGCGGAAGCACGGATTGACGCCGCTCGCCCGTGTGGTGGGTGTGGCAACCGCGGGCTGCGCGCCACGGATCATGGGCATCGGCCCGGTGCCCGCGACGCAAAAACTTCTCGCCCGCCTCGGCCTCGATCAGAAGCAGCTCGACGTGATCGAACTCAACGAGGCGTTCGCCGCGCAGGGTCTCGCCGTACTGCGACAGCTCGGCATCGCCGACGACGACCCGCGCGTGAACCCGAACGGCGGCGCGATCGCGCTCGGCCACCCGCTCGGCATGAGCGGGGCACGGCTGGTGGCCACCGCGACGCACGAGCTGCTCGAGCGCAAGGCGCGTTACGCGCTCACCACCATGTGCATCGGCGTCGGTCAGGGCATCGCCGCCATCATCGAGAGGATCTGATCATGACCGCGTCCACCGGGCAGAGCCTGACCGACGCGGTACTCGCCACCTTCCGCGACGCGGGAGACGCGCGGTTCAGGCAGATCATGAGCAGCCTGGTGCAGCACCTGCACGGCTTCGTGCGCGAGACCGAACTCACCGAGGCCGAATGGTTTGCCGCGATCCGCTTTCTTACCGCCACCGGCCAGAAGTGCGACGACAAACGGCAGGAGTACATCCTGCTCTCCGACACCCTGGGCGTATCGATGCTGGTCGACGCGATCAACCACCGCAAGCCGGGTGGCGCCACCGAGACCACGGTGTTCGGGCCGTTCTATCTTCCCGGTTCAGCGACGCTGCCGATGTGGAGCGACATCACCAACGGCTGCGCCGGCGAACCTGCCTACCTCAGCGGCCGGGTGCTCGACGTGCAAGGCAGACCCATCGGGAGCGCGACGCTCGACATCTGGCAGACCGATGGCGACGGCTGGTACGACGTGCAGAAGCCGGATGCGGCGTTCGCCCGCGGCAAGCTGACGACCGATGGCGAAGGCCGGTTCGGCTTTCGTACCGTGAAGCCGGTGAGCTACCCGATCCCGACCGACGGCCCCGTCGGCGAGATGCTGGGCGCGATGGGACGGCATCCCTACCGGCCGGCCCACGTGCATGCGATCGTTTCCGCGCCGGGCTATCAGGCGGTCACCACCCACCCACGTCTTCGTGGCCGGTGACCCCTATCTGGGATCGGACGCCGTGTTCGGGGTCAAGGATTCGCTGGTCACGGCGTTCACGGCTCATCCTGCCGGCACGGCTCCGGACGGCAAGCCGTGCGCCGTTTCCTTTCACACGGCACAGTACGAGTTTCGTCTCGTAAAGGAGTAAAGCCTGAAGCCGATCCTGATTGGTGACGCAGTTCAGCCACTACGCCTTCAGATGACTGCCGTAACCACAAGGCTGGCCCACAACAGCGCAACCCGGCAATCAACGCTCGGATTTCCCTCATCCCAAGCCATCCCCGGCGGGAGAAGGGAGCAGGAGGCATTCCTTCTCCGGGAGCAGTAGTCCTCCCTCTCCCCCCCGGAGAGGGACCGAGGGTGAGGGAAGCTGCAGGCGAGACGCGCAACACCAAAAAAACGGGCACCCGAAGGTGCCCGTTTCGACTTCCGGACTCGCTCCCGAAGGAGCGGGGATCAGAAGGAGTGCTTCAGACCCACATAGAGTGCGGTG
>JANLUW010000498.1:0-1663 GCA_031363645.1 Rhizobacter sp.
GGCGTTTTCACTGCGCAGGAAGTGGCAGATGCTGCGCTGAGAAACCGCGATGCCTTTGGGCTTGCCGGTCGAGCCCGAGGTGTAAATAACGTAAGCGGTGTCGGCCGGAACGGCGCCCACGCGACGGCGCAACACGGTGCCTGGCAGCAGCGGCGCGCACAACGTTTGTGCGGCGATCAGGCTAGCGCCCGCATGCATACGCTCAAGGCCGTGCTTGGGTAGGTCGTCGGTCACCAAGGCCACGGCCTGGGCGTCGGCCAGGCACGTCAGCACGCGATCGGCCGGCGTCTGTGCGTCCAGCGGCAGCCACGCAGCGCCGGTCTTGGCGATGGCCAGTTGCAGCACCAACAGTTCGATGCAGCGGGGCAGCCACAGTCCGACGATTGTTCCGGGGCCCACGCCGTGGATGTCGATCAGGCGGTGCGCTGCCGCATCGGCCAGGGCGTCGAGTTCGCCATAGTCCAACTGGCGGTCACCGAAGACCAGCGCCAGCTGCTTGGGTTGGTGGAAGGCGGTGTGCTCGAACAGGTCGGCCAGGGTCTCTTCGCGCAGCAGCTCGGGCTGCTGCGGGCCGCGCAGGATGGCTGCGGGGCCCGGGGTCGTGGGCGTCATTCAAGTCCTGGGGTGACAGTCAGCGGGAAGGCTGGCGGCTTAAGCGGAGATGCGAAGTCTGGCGGCGTAACCCCATATGGCTAAACGAGGATTCGCTGTCACGGATTGTCTACCCGGCGGCAAAAGGCAGACCCGCGGGCGAAGATCTTCAACTTTGAACTTCAGCTTGTCGCGGCCGCAAACGCCTGTAGTGGATCGACTTTCCCGGGCCGTAAGCGACAACAGCGAGCGGTTGCTCCCTTCTTCCGTAACGCAGCAATCGGCCATACGGCAGCCTCACGGTCCGAGCAATAAACGGTCAGTCGCGACACACCGCTCTCTTTCCGCGGATCCATCGGGCAATTGGCGTTCCGCCCGCCTGAGGAGCGCGCGAAAGATGCGCAAGGCGACGGAGGGGCAGTGCTGCAATGAGCTCGGTAATTGCAACGACGCTGAGAAGGAAGTTAGATTTTCTAGGGCGCGGCCGTGCCGCTCATCCCAAGGACCAAGCAGTCGCTCCGCGAAGCGCATATCGCGCTAACCCGAAGCCTTGCCTGAGTTGTCAGGACGCCGCTGGCGTCGAAGTCGAAGTCACCGCCTTCGGGGGCTGGGTGCCGTCAGACTTGTGACGCTTTCTGCCGCTTGCTGTATTTCTTGATTCGCGGATATGGCTTTCTTGCCCACGCGCTTCTTTTTTGCCAGTGCCATCTCGATGTTTTCGAATGCATTCGTTTCGCCGAGATCTTCTCCCGGGCAATGCTGGCCACGCTCGAACGACTGCTGTCGCCGTCGTTGACTTCCCCGACGGCGCGAGCGAACGTCTACTTCCGAAGTAGACCGGTCGCTCCCTAGGAAACTCCCGCCGGCTGCAATGGGTCGGCAGCGCCAGTTCGATCTATTCACCAGCGGCACTCGATCGGCCTTTGATGCCGGACGTGTTCGGCCGCGATTGACCCGCAGTTGCGCACCGTTCGTCGCCAGCAAAGCCTGCATTCACCTCAATTTAATCGGCATATCCTGGGTTGACCCGGTCCAGAACCCGCATCATCGCCGCGAAGTAAAGCTGCTCGCG
>JANLUW010000168.1:0-13610 GCA_031363645.1 Rhizobacter sp.
GGTCGAATGACTCGATATGGCCTTGCAACATGATGCCGTTGACGAGATAGATGGAAACCGGAACGTGCTCCTTGCGCAGCAGGTTCAGGAACGGGTCTTGTAGGAGTTGCCCTTTATTGCTCACGATATTCTCCGTGATGAAGCCTGAGAAGCAATTACGTTAACACAGCGATGACGCGGCGCAGCCAGTCTGGGGGCTTTGCCCTTGCGGACGCGCTTCAGCCCTTGTCGAACGGATTCGTCGACGAACGCAGCTCGATCCGCATCGGCGTGCCGGTGAGCTTGAAGTGCTCGCGAAAGCGTCCTTCGAGAAAGCGCTTGTAGGTCTCGCTGATGTGATCAAGCGAGTTGCCGTGGATCACGATCAGCGGCGGGTTCATGCCACCTTGGTGTGCATATCGCAACTTCGGGCGGAAGGCACCGGCGCGTTTGGGCGCCTGGTGCTCCACGGCCTCCAGCAGCAGGCGCGTCAGCACCGGCGTCGGCATCTTCTTGATCGCCGACGCGTGGGCATCGCCTATCGCTTTCCAAACCGGCCCCAGACCCTGGCGCTTGATGGCAGAGATGTGCAGCACCGCGGCGAACTTTAAAAACGCCAGGCGCTGCTCGATCGAGCGCTGTAGCGTTTCCCGCTGGTAGGCGTCGACGGCGTCCCATTTGTTGATCGCGATCACGACCGCGCGGCCACTCTCGAGGATGTAGCCCGCGATGTGCGCGTCTTGGTCGGTCACGCCCTGCGTCGCATCGAGCAGCAGCAGCACGACGTTGGCGTCTGCGATCGCCTGCAATGTCTTCACAACCGAGAATTTTTCGATCGCCTCGAACACGCGGCCCTTGCGGCGCAACCCGGCGGTGTCGATTAGTTCGAACTTCTGCCCGTGGCGCTCGAACGGCACCATGATGGCGTCTCGCGTGGTGCCGGGCTGGTCAAACGCCACCAAGCGTTCTTCGCCGAGCCAGGTGTTGATTAAGGTTGACTTGCCGACGTTGGGCCGCCCTGCGACCGCCAGCTTGATGGGGCCGCCGTCTTCGGGCGTGGCCTCATCCTCGGTCTCGAACTCGAAGTGCGCGAGCGCCGCATCGGTCAAGCTGCGGATGCCCTGCCCATGCGCCGCTGAAATCGGATGCGGTTCGCCGAGACCGAGCTCGAAAAATTCGCCGAGCAGCGGCGACTCCTGCATGCCTTCGGCCTTGTTGACCGCGAGTATCACTTTCTTGCCGACGGTGCGCAGGTAACGCGCGATGTCATGGTCTTGCCCCGAAACGCCCGACCGCACGTCGACGACAAAAATCACCGCATCGGCCTCGGCCACGGCCTGGCGCGTCTGCTTGGCCATCTCTTTGACGATGCCAGTTGTGCTGTCGGGCTCGAAACCGCCCGTGTCGACGACGATGAACTCGTGCTCGCCGCTGCGACCGTCGCCGTAGTGGCGGTCACGCGTGAGGCCGGAAAAGTCGGCGACGATCGCGTCGCGGCTTTTCGTCATGCGGTTGAACAGCGTGGACTTGCCCACGTTGGGGCGTCCGACGACGGCGATCACCGGCTTCATGGGGGCGCGGCTTTTGCGCTTACTGTCGGAAGGCGAACAGACCGCCCTTGCGCGTGACCACGAGCATCGTGCTGCCCGAAACAACCGGTTGCACCGTGATCGCACCGCCATCGGTCGTCAGGCGCAACTGCGCTTCACCGGTGTCGCGCGCGAGCCAGTGAACCGTGCCGTTTTCATCGCCGAACACCACCGATTTGTTGAAGCTCGCGGGCGCGCTGAGGCCGCGAAAAAGCAGCTTGTCGCTGGTCCACGCGACATCGCCGTTGCCGGACTTCCAGGCGTTGACGCGGTCGGAGGCGTCACCAGCAAAGATGAACTCTGCATCGCCGCCGATCGCATCGGTACCACCGACGTTCTTGCTCCAGACGCTTGCACCGCGCTCGGCATCGACACAGCCCACCGCCGCCTGAAACGAGCGCGCGCAAACCGTGTCGCCGAGGCGCCGCGACGGGCCGACCAGATCGGCGAGTCGCTCGATCTCGTTCGCACCGCGCGGCGAGCCGACGGCCACATCCCACTTGACCGTGCCCAGCAGCGGATCGACGCCCGCCATGCGCGCGCCCTGCCCGACCACGAGCGTGTTTTTGAATGGGCTGAGCACGCCCGACTGCGCCAGCGTCAGCGGGTCGCCCGGACGTTGCAAAGCCCAGAGCTTGCGGCCGTCGATCGCGTCGAAAGCCTGCACCGTGCGGTCGACGCCGAGCACGAACACACGCTCGCCGGCCACGAGTGGGGCGGTCGTAACGCGCGAACCGAGCGCCTTGCGCCACTTGACCTGGCCCTGCTCGAACACCACGAGTTCGCCGTCGCGCGTAACGACCGCGGCGAAACGGCCATCGCTGCCCACGCCGGCGCTGAGCTTGGCACCAGCGTTGCCGCGCCACACCTCGCGGCCGGTGTCGGCCTCGAGCGCCATCACCGTGCCGTCGTTGCCGGCAACGGTGAACATGCCACGCGTCACCGCGATCGCCAGCGGGAACTGCACGCCGTCGACCCGCTGCGTCCACGCAACTGTCGCGGTGATCTTCGGCGTCAACGCCTCGAGCGGCTGCGGATCGGGCTTGCCGCGACTCGCGCAACCCGCCAACAGCGCAAGTGCTGCGAACGCCGACGCTGCGAGCAGGCGCTCCAAACGATGGGCGCTCATTTCGCCACCTCGGCAGCATTGGCCGTGTCGGCTGGCGACGCGCCGAGCGCCGTCAGCTTGGCATCGATCAGGCGGCGGTAGTCGACCTTGGCGTCCATGGCTTGCCACGCCTTGGTGTAGGCCACCTTCGCTTCGCTGCTCTTGCCTTGAGCGAGCAGCACATCACCGCGGCGATCGGCCACCAAAGCGCCGAACTCGGTGGCTGAGGCTCCGTCGAGCTGCTTCAACGCTTCGTCGAATTTCTTCTGATCGAGCAGGATGCCCGCGGCGCGCAGCTTCGCAATCGCCCGGTACTCCGGCTCAGCGGCGTTCGCGCCGACCCAGTTCAGTGTTTCGAGCGCGGCATCGGCCTTGCCTTTTTCGACCTGCACCTTGGCCGCCATCAGAGCGCCTTGTTCGGTGAACGCAGTGCGCGGATAACGTTCCTTCATGTCGGTAAAAACGCGGCTGGCCTGGTCGACATCGCCGGCCTGCGCGGCCTTGTCGAGCTGGTCGAACATCGCGCTCGACTTGGAGGCCTGTTCGCGCTGGTACCAGTTCCAGCCGTTCCACGCGGCAAACGCACCGAGCACGGCGATCACCAGCCAGGTCAACAGGTTGCCGTAGCGCTTCCAGAAGGCTTTCAACTGGTCGAGCTGTTCTTGTTCTTCGAGGTCGAGATGGGTGGCCATGGACAGGAGATTTTTCGGTTAGGCCAGGATTATGCGTTGCGGAGTTCGGCGGCCCAGACAGTGGTCTCAGCGAGCTTTGCGGTGCGCTGCGGCACGTCGGCATCGCGCAGCGACTTGAGGGCCACCTCGCCGCGCGCGAGCTCGTCGGCGCCGAAGATCAACGCGCAACGCGCGCCACTCGCGTCGGCGCGCTTGAACTGGCCTTTCATGTTGCCCCAGCTTTCGGCACCGGCCGCATGCATCTGCACGTTGACGCCGACGGCGCGCAGCGCCTCGCAGGTGGTCATGGCAGTGGCCATCGCGTCGGCCGACGGCACGATCGCATAGACATCGGGCGGGGTCGGCTGCGGCAGCACGCCGACCGCCTCCAGCAGCAACAGCATGCGCTCGATGCCCATGCCCCACCCGACGGCCGGCGTGGGCTTGCCACCGAGTTGCTCGAACAAGCCGTCGTAGCGACCACCGCCGCACACCGTGCCCTGCGAGCCGAGCAGGTCGGTGACCCACTCAAACACAGTCAGGTTGTAGTAGTCGAGCCCGCGCACGAGCCGTGGGTTGATGCAGTACGCGAGGCCGACTGCGTCCAGCACCTTTCGCACGGCGTTCAGGTGCGCGAGCGAGGCAGGGCCGAGAAAGTCCATCAGCTGCGGCGCGACCTCGACCATCGCCTGCATTGCCGGGTTCTTCGTGTCGAGGATGCGCAGCGGATTGCTCTGCAGGCGACGCTTTGCATCGTCGTCGAGCAAGTCGGCGTGGGCCTCGAAGTGCGCGACCAGCGCCGCGCGATGCGCCAGGCGTTCTTCGGCCTGACCGAGGCTGTTAAGCTCGAGTCGCACCTTGTCCATCGGGATGCCGAGGTCGACCAGCAACGCGCGGCACATCAGGATCTGCTCGGCGTCGACGTCCGGGCCTTTGTAGCCGAGTGCCTCCACGTCGATCTGGTGGAACTGGCGGTAGCGGCCCTTCTGCGGCCGCTCGTGGCGGAACACCGAGACCTGCGACCAAACCCGCATCGGCCCGTTGTAGAGCGCGTTGTGTTCGACCATCGCGCGCACGATGCCGGCGGTGGCCTCGGGGCGCAGCGTGAGCTTGTCGCCGTTCATCGCGTCGGTGAAGGAGTACATCTCTTTCTCGACGATGTCGGTGACCTCGCCGATGCCGCGCACGAAAAGCGCCGTTGGCTCGACGATCGGCGTGCGCACGTTGGCGTAACCGTAGCGCGCCATCAGCGCACGCACCTTCGCCTCGAACCATTCCCACCGCGCCGATTCGGGCGGCAGGATGTCGTTCATGCCTTTGACGGCACGCAGTTGTTGTTCAGCCATGCAAGCTCGTTGAAAAATGTTTCACCGCAGAGGCGCGGTGAATCTTCGAGAGCGTCAATGCGACGCTGCCGTGGTCCCGAAGCGCTTGTCGATATAGCGCTCGACCAGCGCATGAAACTCGTTGGCGATGTTGTCGCCGCGCAGGGTCAGCGCCTTTTCGCCGTCGATGAACACCGGCGCGGCCGGCGCCTCGCCGTTGCCGGGCAGGCTGATGCCGATGTCGGCGTGCTTGCTTTCGCCCGGGCCGTTGACAATGCAGCCCATCACCGCAACTTTCATTTTCTCGACGCCGGGGTACTTCACTTTCCAGACTGGCATCTGCGCGCGCAGGAAATCGTCGATCTGCTTTGCGAGTTCTTGAAACGTGGTGCTCGTGGTGCGGCCGCAGCCCGGGCAAGCCGTGACACTCGGGTTGAACTGACGCAGCCCGAGCGCCTGCAAAATTTCGAGCGCGACCACCACTTCCTGCGTGCGCGCCTCGCCGGGTTGCGGGGTGAGCGAGACGCGAATCGTGTCGCCGATGCCTTCTTGCAACAGCACGCCGAGCGCCGCGGCCGACGCGACCGTGCCCTTGGTGCCCATGCCGGCTTCGGTCAGGCCGAGGTGCAGTGCGTAATCGCAGCGCTTGGCAAGTGCGCGGTACACGCTGATCAAATCCTGCACGCCCGACATCTTGCAAGACAGAATAATTTGGTCGCCACGCAGCCCGAGCGATTCGGCGCGACGCGCCGACTGGATCGCCGAGACGAGGATCGCGCGGTACATGATCTGCTGCGGATCGAACGGTTCGGTGAGCTTGGCGTTGGCGTCCATCATGTCGGTGAGCAACTCTTGATCGAGGCTGCCCCAATTCACGCCGATGCGCACGGCCTTGTCGTACTTCGCCGCGGCCTCGATCATTTGTGCGAACTGGCGATCGTGCTTGTCGCCCTTGCCGACGTTGCCAGGGTTGATGCGGTACTTGCTCAGCGCCTCGGCGCATGCCGGGTAGTCGATCAGCAGGCGGTGGCCGTTGTAATGGAAATCGCCTATGAGCGGCACATCGATGCCCATGCGGTCGAGCTGCTCGCGGATGTAAGGTACCTGTGCCGCGGCCTCAGGCGTGTTGACGGTGATGCGGACCATCTCGGAGCCGGCGATCGCGAGCTCTTTTACCTGGATCGCGGTGCCGATCGCGTCGACCGTGTCGGTGTTGGTCATCGCCTGCACGCGCACCGGCGCGCCGCCGCCGACCGTCACCACGCGCGAGCCCCAAACCACCTTCACTTGGCGCGTGCGGTGCGCGGCCGGCGTGGCCGGTTCGACGAAGTCATCGATCGCGTCGTGGATGTGCGAGGGCAGGTTGATGTCGCTCATGGGGCTCTCGCGTCGTGCGCTACTTGAGTTCGAACCGGGCCACGTTGTCGCGGGTGAACGCGGCGAGCGCCAGCGGTTGGCCCTTGAAGACCACCTGCGTGCCTTTCACGTTGCCGATTTTGACCTTCAAAGGCATGACGCCGTCGAGGCCGACGTTTTCACCCGGCTCGACCACGCGTGAAATCAACGACTGGCCGCGCGCGTCGGTCACGTCGACCCACGACTGCGCCGTCGTCCGGAACTGCAGCACGCCGGACGAGGCGGCCTCGGTCACGGCATCGGGCGTCGCGGCCGCAACCGGTTCGGATGCAGCCGATGCAGCCGGTGCGGCTTTGTCAAGGAAAACCAATGTTGCGGCCGCCACAGGCGCCGCGGCGACCGTGGGCATATCCGGTGCGGGCACGACACGCGTGTCGGTCGGCCGAGCGCTTGTGACGGCCGACGACGTCACAGACTGCAACCATTTCGTCGGCACGGCATAGACGGCAATCGTTGCCACGACGATCAACCCGGCGATCCAGAGCACCGGGCTGGTCACGCTGGCCCAGCTCTTGGGCACCAGCCGGCCCGGTCGATCGTGAAACGGCGTGTTCAAGCCCTCGCCGACCTGCTCCAGCCTATGCCCTCTCGGCGGCGGCAACAGTGCCAAGATCGGTGCAGCGTCGACCTTCAACGTGCGGCAGACGGTCTGGGCGAGCGCACGTGTAAAGGTAGCATCGGGCAGCTGATCGAATTGGTCGGATTCGAGCAGTTCGAGCTTGCGGGGCACGACCTTGATCGCCGCGGCAAGCGCGGCGATGTGCAGGCCCCGCGCCCGGCGCGCCTCGCGCAACAGGCCACCGGCGGTCGTCGGTCGTGGCGGCGGAATGGCAGCGGCCGAATCGGGCGTTTCACTCATCGAAGTTGCCCCGCTCGAAAGCCGCAGCCTCGCGCGATTCGGGGAAGCGTCGCCGCAGTTGCTCGCCGAACTCCTGTGACCCCGACCGATTGCCCAGGCGCTGCTCGATACGCGCCGCCAGCCAGAGCGTTTGCGATCCGGTCAGCTGAGGATTGGAGTTGACACGGCGAATGTAGAACCGCGCACGGTCGTAGTCCCCGCGCCGGAACAGCACCTCGGAGAGGTTCACCGCGGTCGAGGGATTCGCCGGGTCGAGCTGATAGGCGCGCAGCAGTGTCGCTTCGGATTCGGCGAGTTGCCCGGCGAAAGCCTCGCACACGCCTTTGGTCAACAGCGTTCGCGAGGGGTCGCGGTATTGCGGCACGGCGAGCGCTTGGTCGAACATCGCGCTCGCTTCCGGGTAGCGCTTTTTCTGGCACAGGTAGTAGCCAAAGTTCTGCATCGTGTCGGCGTCACGCGGGTTCAGCTGGAGCGCGCGCCGAAAGCTTTCCTCCGCCAGCTTCTCGTCGCCCAGGTTCGCGTAGATCAGGCCGCGCAAGTTGTAGGCGTCACCCAAGGTCGGATCGGCCTGCAGCGCGAGCTTGACCTGGTCGAGCGCTGTCGTCATCTGGCCGCGGCCAAAATAGCCCGAAGCTAGCTCCATGCGCAGACGCGCGCGCTTGCTGGCGTCCGACTCGTCGGAGGCGGTGACGAGGTCTTTGCCGTCGCCGACCGATTCGGTCACGGTGGTTCGCGTGGTGCATCCGGCCACCACCACGAGCAGCATCAGCGCGACCATGTTCGACGCGATCATGGACCTCCAACGGCCTCGCGTCAGCAACAACATCATGCGTTCGTCTCCTGTGGGTCTTCGGCAAAGCCAGCGGCGACTGCCATGGCCACAATCGAGTCGCGGCCGTGTACCTGCACAGGTGCACGCGTCATGCGGACTTTGGCATTGGTGCGGTCTTGCACCTCGCCGGCGAGCTGGCCGCACGCGGCGTCGATGTCGTCACCCCGGGTCTTGCGCACCGTGGCGATCAAGCCGCCTTCTTGCAACACGCGTGCGAACGCGCTCACGCGTTCGTTCGACGAGCGCTTCAGGCCGGACGCCGGGAACGGATTGAACGGGATCAGGTTGAACTTGCATGCGATGCCGGCGCGTTAGTCGTTGACGAGCGACAGCAACTCACGCGCATGCGCATCGGAGTCGTTGACGCCGTCGAGCATGCAGTACTCAAACGTGATGAAGTCGCGCGGTGCCTTCGCGAGGTAGGCGCGGCACGCCGCGAGCAGCTCGCGCAGCGGGTACTTGCGGTTGAGCGGCACGAGGTCATCGCGCAGCGCGTCGTTTGGTGCGTGCAGCGAGACCGCAAGAGCGACCGGGCAGTCATCGCGCAACCGCTCGATCATCGGCACGACGCCCGACGTTGAAACCGTGACGCGCCGGCGCGAGAGGCCGTAGCCGTGGTCGTCGAGCATCATGCGCAGCGCCGGTACCAACGCCGAGTAGTTCTGCAGCGGCTCGCCCATGCCCATCATCACCACGTTGGTGACGACTCGGTGGTCATCACCCGACTCTCCGGGCTGCCTGTCAGGCAAGGTCAGGCGCTTGCGCAGTTGGTGCTCAGCAAACCAAAGCTGGCCAATGATCTCGCCGGTGGTCAGGTTGCGGCTGAAGCCTTGGTGGCCGGTCGAGCAAAAGCGACAACCGACTGCGCAACCGGCCTGCGAAGAAATGCAGAGCGTGCCGCGGTTCTCTTCCGGAATGAAGACGGTTTCGATCGCATTGCCGGCGCCGGCGTCGAACAACCACTTGATCGTGCCGTCGGTCGAGACCTGCTCGCTGAGCATGGGCAACGCGGCGATCACAGCGCGGCCGGCGAGTTTGTCGCGCAACGATTTCGCCAGATCGGACATCTGCGCAAAATCAGCCACGCCTTTTTGATGGATCCAGCGGAACAGCTGGATTGCACGGAAACGCTTCTCCCCGAGCTGCTCGCAAAAAAACGCCAGCGCGTCGCGGTCTAGTTCGAGCAGGTTGGCCGGAGTCATGGTGAGCCTCGCAGGCGAGGCGTCTTCGAGTCTTCAGCGGCTATAGACGTTCAAGCCGGCGAAGAAGAATGCGATTTCGACGGCGGCGGTTTCGGCGGCGTCGGAGCCGTGCACCGCGTTCGCGTCGATGCTATCGGCGAAGTCGGCGCGGATCGTGCCTTTCTCGGCCTTTTTCGGATCGGTGGCGCCCATCAGGTCCCGGTTCTTGAGGATCGCGTCTTCGCCTTCGAGCGCCTGGATCATCACCGGGCCCGAAATCATGAAGTCGACGAGGTCCTTGAAGAACGGGCGCGTCTTATGGACGGCGTAGAACGCTTCGGCTTCCCCGCGCGACAGGTGAACCATCTTCGCGCCGATGACTTTAAGGCCTGCGCCCTCGAAGCGAGCGTAGATCTGACCGATCACGTTTTTGGCGACGGCGTCGGGTTTGATGATCGACAAGGTACGTTCGGTGGCCATGTTTTTCTCTCCTGAATCAATGACTTGGCGAAGCCTCAGATTGTAGCTTGCGAGCATTGCCGGGCGATGACCCGAACCGTTGACCAAGTGCCTCAGCGCCCACCGCGTCTACCGCCACCACCACCGCTGCCACCGCCATAACCCCCGCCACTGTTTCCGCCACCACCACCACCGTTACCACCACCGCCGTACCCGCCGCCTCCGCGATTGCCGCCACGCCCACCGCCGCCCTGACCGCCGCCTTGGCCACCACCGCCGCCGCGGTTCTTGCGGTGGAATGCATCGGTACCGAACACGCCGAGCGAAGTCTGCAACGGATCGGGCTGCTTGGGGCCCCCGCCCTGGCCACCGGCGCCGTGCTTCGGGCTCGGTGCCGGACCGCTGCCGCCAGCGCCGAAACCACCACCGCCGCCGTTGCGAAACCCGCGCCCGCCCACGGGGCTACGCGGGTTCGAGACGAAGCGTTTGTCGAAGGTCTGCTCCAGCGGGTTCGGGATCGATGCGGGATCGAAATCCATGTCGTCGTCGTCACGTCGGTCGGTGTTGCGGTCGACCACGCCTTCGTTCGAGAAGTTTTGCGGCGCAGGGGCCGGGCCATCGCGACGCGGGCCGCGCTGGCCGTCGTTGGGTCGGTTATTTTGGCGGCCACCCTGGCGATCGTTGCGCTGCTGCTGTTGCGCATGTTGACCGCCATGGCGCGATTCGCCATCGCTGTTGCTGTTGCTGCCACCGTTGTTGTTGCGGCCTCCGGGGCCGCCCGGGCGCTGGTTGTTGTTGTCGTTGTGACGCTCGCCGCGCGGTGCGCCCTCGCCGCTCGCCAAGCGCCGGATCGTGCGCACGTCGCCGTCCTCGAGGTCGACCCACACGCCGCGCTTCAGGCCGAACGGAAGCACCACGGTGCCGTAGCGGATGCGAATCAAGCGGCTCACTGTGAGCCCACAAGTGTCGAACAGCTTGCGAACTTCGCGGTTGCGGCCTTCGGTGATGACAACGCGGTACCAGTGGTTCGCACCATCGCCGCCGCCGTCGACGATCGATTTGAAGCTCGCCTTCTGGCCTTCGACATCGACGCCTTCAAGCAGGCTCGCCTTGTTCGCCTCGGTCAATGTGCCGAGCAGTCGCACGGCGTATTCGCGCTCGACGCCGAAGCGTGGGTGCATCAACTGGTTCGCGAGCTCGCCGGAGTTCGTGAACAACAGCAGGCCTTCGGTGTTTATGTCGAGCCGGCCGACCGATTGCCATTTGCCTTGCTGCAAACGCGGCAGGCGGCGGAACACGGTCGGGCGGTTTTGCGGATCGTCGTGAGTGACGATTTCGCCGACCGGCTTGTGGTACGCGATGATGCGCGGCGGCGGCGGCACGATGCGCAGCTTGACCGGCTTGCCTTTGATCTGCACACGGTCGCCGAACGAGACGCGCTGGCCGACATGCGCCGGCTCGCCGTTGACCTGCACGTGGCCATCGGCAATCAGGTCTTCCATGTCGCGGCGCGAGCCGATGCCCGATTGCGCGAGCACCTTGTGCAGCTTGGGCGCGTCGGCGTCGGGCAGCAGCACACGCTTCGGCGCAGCCGGGTCGTCTTCAACGGTCTCAACTTCGGCCTCGGGCTCGCCGTTGACGTCGAACTCACCCGACAACACCTGTGCGAACAGCTCGCCGGTTTCGACCGGTGCGGGCGGCGCTGGATTCGTTGCAGCGCCGTCTTCGCCTGCATCGTCATTCGCCGCATCGCCCGCTTCACGCGGCTCGTTGCGTTCACCGCGTTTGCGGTCGCGGCGGCCGCGACGGCGGTTGCGCGGACCATCGCCTGTGTCGGGGTTCGCGCTAGCGCCGTTGGCGTCGTCGCTACCCACTGTCGCTGCCGCATCGACTGGCGGGACAGCATCGGCGGCAACGTCTGCGACGGACGCTGACTCTTGCGCCGGCATCGGTACCGAGACCGGCATCGGGACGGTTTCGGTCGGCGCGATGGCTGCACCCTCTTCGACCGGCGTCGCAATCGCGGCTGCACGGCGGCGCTTGGGCTTCGGCGCCGGCTCGGCCACAGGCTCATCGGCAACGGCAGCCACTGGCGTATCTACCGTCACCGAGACAGCCTCTCCGCCCGCCTTTGTCGCGCGGCGCTTGCGCACCGGCTTCACGGGCGCTTCGGCGCCGGAGGGGGTGGAGGTCTCCGCGTCGGGCGGCAGCAAAGTTTCAGGATTGACGTTCATTCGTGGGTTCCATCGGGGCGGCATCTGCCGCAGGCTCGTCGGGGAGTTCAAGAGAAATCGGGACACTTGGCGCGGCGCTCTCGTCGCGCGCCTCCGCGGGCGCCTCTGCAGGCACTTCGAGCTCGGCCGGCGCATCGAGCAGCGAAGCTTGATCGGGCATCACGCCGGCGAGTTGTGCTGCATCGGGCAGCGCGCCCACGAGCATCGGCAGTTGTTCGAGGCTGGCGAGACCCAAGTCATCGAGAAACTGCCGCGTGGTCGCCAGCAGCGCCGGGCGGCCCGGCGACTCGCGGTAGCCGATCGCTTGGACCCAATTGCGATCTTCGAGTTGCTTGACGATCTGGGTCGCGACCGTGACGCCGCGGATGTCTTCGATGTCGCCACGCGTGACCGGCTGGCGATACGCGATGATCGCCAACGTTTCCATCACCGCACGCGAATACTTCAGCGGCTTTTCGGGGTTTAGACGGTCGAGGTACTCGCGCATCTCGGGCCGGCTTTGCAGGCGCCAGCCGGTCGCCAGCGCCACGAGCTCGACGCCGCGGCCATCCCATTCGCGCGTCAACTCGTCGAGCATCGAACGAAGGGTGTCGGCGCCGATTTCGTCGGTGAAGAGAACGCGCATGTCGCGCAAGGGCAGCGGCTGGCTTGCGCAGATCAGAGCCGTCTCGAGGACCCGCTTCGCATCCTGGCTATTCATGGGTTCCGTTCACATCTACAGCCGGTAGATCCGGCAGGTACTCGACTGACATCGGTGAATCAGTGCGTTGGTCGCTCGTTGCTCGGGAAGGACGCCTGGCCGGTTTGGCATGAACGTCATTTTTCGCGGCGGGAGCACTTGGCAAGTGCGTGACGCTTCTCGCGTCGCTCCGGTTCGAGGCACCCTGGGTGCGCGGCTTACTTTCCGATGGGCTTCGTCGCTGGCCATGGGCCGGGGGCACCACAAGGTGCCGCCGCGAGGGTCGGCTTGGGAGAGGAGTCGCCTAATTGTACTCAAGGTCGCCCGGCCCGCGAGCACTATCTCGTTCCATCACCCGCCACGTTGCGCCATGCCGACGCGAAATCGGCTGGCGGCGCGGAGTCGAACGACGCCGTCTCGCCCGACACCGGGTGCAAGAACGCAAGCCGCGTGGCGTGCAGCGCCTGGCGCGTCATCCCGAGCGCAAAACGTCCACCGTAGACCGCATCGGCCACCAGCGGGTGACCGCGCGACGCGAGATGCACGCGAATCTGGTGCGTGCGACCGGTGTGCAACGTGCATCGCAGCGCGCTGAAGCCGTCAGCGCGTGCGACAGCCTGCACGTCGGTTCGCGCCGACTTGCCCGAGGCCACGATGGCCATGCGAACGCGGGCCTGCGGGTCGCGGCCGATCGGCGCTTCGATGCTGAACTGCACGGGGTAGACCTCGCCCTGGGAGATCGCGAGGTACTCGCGATGCACCTCGCGCGCTGCAATCGCGCGCGACAGCGCAGTCACCGCCGGCAAAGTCTTGCCGACGACCATCAGTCCCGAGGTGTCCTTGTCGAGCCGGTGGACGATGCCGGCACGCGGCAGCCCGGCGGCGCCGCGTTGGTGCGCCAGAAGTGCATTGAGCAAGGTGCCCGACCAGTTGCCCGCCGCAGGGTGCACGACCATGCCGGCGGCTTTGTCGACGACAAGCAGGTGCTCGTCCTCCCACGCCACGTTGAGGTTCATCGACTCCGCCTCGAGCGGCGGAGCGTCGGCGGGCAGCTCGACGACGACATCCTCCCCGCCCTCCAGGCGGTGGCTCTTGGCCCGCGCCTCGCCGTCGACGAGAACTGCGCCGCCGGTGATCAGCCGCTCGGCGAGCGCCCGCGAGCCCACCTCCGGCCGGCCGGCTACCGCGCGATCGAGGCGCCCCGCCTCAGTGGCGCGAAAGCGGAGAGTGGCCAACTCGGCGGGGCCGGTGCTTCGCTCGGTCGGCCCCTGCGAGGGC
>JANLUW010000195.1:0-10031 GCA_031363645.1 Rhizobacter sp.
CCGTCCAACTGCTTCTGGAATACCAGCCCCGCATGCTCGCGCAGTGCGTGGAACTTGATCTTCGGCCAGTTCGCTTCGATCGCGCGCAGCTCGGGCGCGTACTCGACCAGCACGGTCGGCGCGTCGACCGCGTCGTAGGCAACACGATGCGCGTTGCCGTCGATGAAGCGCTGCAGTTCTTTGGCGCCGCCGCTCTCCTCGGGGCAGGTGACCCAGCGCGCCACCTGGTAGCGGCTCGGCGTGATGCGTGCCTTCACGCCGTATTCGTGTTCGAGCCGGTGCGCGACGACTTCGAACTGCAGTTGGCCGACGGCGCCGAGCAGCAGCAGCGAGCTCGCGACCGGCCGGAACACCTGGATTGCGCCTTCTTCACCGAGCTGGGTGAGGCCAGCCTTCAACTGCTTGGTGCGCAACGGGTCGGCGACCTCGACGGTGCGGAACATCTCGGGGGCGAAGAACGGCAGCCCGGTGTAGAGCAGGTTCTCGCCTTCGGTGAGTGTGTCGCCGAGCTGCAGCACGCCGTGGTTCGGGATGCCGATGATGTCGCCCGCGAAGGCCTCGTCGAGCAGCTCGCGGCGCTGGCTCAGGAACGAGACCACGGTGTTCGGCCGCATCTCTTTGCCCGAGCGCGCCACCTTGATGCGCATGCCGCGCTTAAAGTGGCCGCTCGCGACGCGCACAAACGCGATGCGGTCGCGGTGTGCCGGGTCCATGTTGGCCTGGATCTTGAAGACGACGCCGGTGAGCTTGGGCTCGTCGGGCTGAACGATGCGTTGGATCGCCGCGCGAGGCCCGGGCGAGGGCGCCAAGTCGACCAGCGCGTCGAGCACTTCCTGCACGCCGAAATTGTTGACGGCCGAGCCGAAGAACATCGGCGTCTGCCGGCCTGACAAGAAGGCCGCGCGGTCGAACGCCGGTGCGGCGTCGGTCAGCAGATCGATCTCGCTTTTCGACTGCGCGTATTGCATGCCGAAGCGCTCCGGATACGCGGGGTTGTCGAGGCCGTCGAGAAACTCGGCGCCGCCTTCTTTTTCGTCACGCCCGCCGCCGAACAGGCGCATGCGCTTCATGCGCAAATCCATTACGCCGTGAAACGCCTTGCCCATGCCGACAGGCCAGGTGAAGGGAACGACCTCCATGCCGAGCTCGCGTTCGATCTCGTCCATCAGCGCCATCGGCTCCTGCACCTCGCGGTCCATCTTGTTGACGAACGTGAGGATCGGCGTGTTGCGCGCGCGGCAAACCTGCAAGAGGCGCCGCGTTTGCGGCTCGACACCGTTGGCCGCGTCGATCACCATCAGTGCAGCGTCCACAGCCGTCAGCACGCGGTACGTGTCTTCCGAAAAGTCTTGGTGGCCTGGCGTGTCGAGCAGGTTGATGACGCAGTCGCGGTACTCCATTTGCATCACGCTCGACGCGACCGAGATGCCGCGCTGCTTCTCGATTTCCATCCAGTCGCTGGTCGCATGGCGCGTGGCCTTGCGCGCTTTCACCGAGCCTGCGATCTGGATCGCGCCCGAGAACAGCAGCAGCTTCTCGGTCAGCGTGGTCTTGCCGGCGTCGGGGTGGGAAATGATCGCGAACGTGCGGCGGCGGCGCACTTCTTTGGCGAGCAGCGAGAGGGTGGGATCGGACATGCATGCGCGGCCGAATCACCGGGCCGCCTCGAAGAAACAACCCGCGATTATCGGCGGCGCCACCCGCCCGCTGGGCTCAGCGCCGGGCCGGGCCGAAGTCTTTGCGCAGCCAGTCGTCGATCAGGTTTTTCTCGTGCGCGAGCGGCTCGTCGCGGTGAAAGCCGGCGCGCCTCAGGAAGTCGATGTCGCGCAACTGGCGCGTGCCTTCCTCGAGCACCGCGCCGTTCGCCGCGACGAGCCGAAAGTTCAGGTCGATGCGGGGCGGCGTGGAGTCGCGCACGATGCGCAGGTCGCTCGACGCAGGCCCGTGCCAAGGCTCGATTTGCCCGGCGCGCTGCACGTCGGTGATCGTCACCAGCAAGCGCGCGCCCTCGGGCACGTTGCGCGAGGCGCGCTTGGCGACATAACGGCTCAGATCGTCGAGCCAATCGGTGCGCACGCCGTGGAGGCGGGTCATCTCGGAAAATCCGTCGATGTTGCGGTAGCCGACCTCGGCCCGGTCGGTCGAGAACGTCGCACCGGGCGCTGCGAACGCCGCGCCGGACAAGCCGAACATCAATGCGCAGACAACGCGGCGCAAATGCGGGGTCATCGTGGTCATGGCGGCCTTTCTCACGTCATCGAGCGCGACCGCTGCCCGCTACATTGCCGGAACGAACGGTCGCACCACGTCCAGCAACTTCGCAACGTACGCTTCTTTCTCACCGACCGGCGCGGCGTAGTGCAAAGCCCGCACAGCCGCGTCGACGCCCGCACCGCGCACCATCATCCAGGCAGCGAGGTACTGCGACGCGAGGCAGCCTCCGGCGGTGGCGACAGGCCCGCGCGCGTGGAACGGCGCCTCTTCGACGCGCACGCCGGCTTCGATCAGCCACGGGCGTGTCGTCAGGTCGGTGCAGGCCGGCATGTCGGCAAGCAGGCCTAGGCGCGCTAGCAGCAGAGCGCCGGAGCATTGCGCGCCGATCAACTGGCGGATCGGGTCGAGTTGCAGGCGGTCGAGCAGCTTGCTGTTTTGCGCGATCGCACGCGTGTAAATGCCGCTGCCGAAAATCACCGCGTCGGCTTCGTTCGCGAATTCGAGCGGCTGTTGCGCCTGCACCGTCACGCCGCCCATCGAGGTCACATGCGTCGTCGGGCTCGTGATCTCGGCCTTCCAGTCCAGGTCACCGAGCCGGTTCAACAGCCCGAGCGCGATGAACGAGTCGAGCTCGTTGAAGCCGTCGAAGGTGACAATTGCAACGCGCATGGCGATCCCGGTGCGGCGTTCAGCTTTCGAGGTTCGCGCGCAGCATCCAGGCCGCTTGCTCGTGCACCGTCAGGCGTTGCGTGATCAGATCAGCGGTCGGCTCGTCGCTCGCCTTGTCGGCGATCGCGAAGATGCTGCGCGCGGTACGCGCCACGGCCTCGTGGCCTTCGACCAGCACGCGCACCATGTCGAGCGCGGCCGGCGGCACGGCCGGCGCGTCTTTCAACGAGGTGAGCGCGCCGAATTGCGCGTACGAACCCGGCGCCACGTGGCCGAGCGAGCGGATGCGCTCGGCGATCGGGTCGACCGCGTTCCACAGCTCGGTGTACTGCGCCATGAACATCGCGTGCAGCGAGTTGAACATCGGCCCGGTCACGTTCCAGTGGAAGTTGTGCGTGGTCAGGTAGAGCGTGTAGGTGTCGGCCAGCAGACGTGACAAGCCTTCGCTGATGGCGCTGCGGTCTTTCTCGCTGATGCCGATGTGGATGCCGACACGCGGCGTTGCCGCCGGTGCCATTTTGGGTTTGCTCTTTGCCATGGTTCTTCTCCAGGTTTTGTGTTACCGGACGATCACGCGAGATCGTAGCGGTCGAGGTTCATCACCTTGTTCCAGGCCGCCACGAAGTCGCGCACGAACACCGGCTGCGAGTCGCCTGAAGCATAGACCTCCGCCAGCGCGCGCAACTGCGAGTTCGAACCGAACAGCAGATCGACGACCGTGCCGGTAAGCTCGAGCTCACCGCTCTGGCGGTTGCGGCCTTCGAGCACGAATTCGGCATCGGTGGACTTCTGCCACTTCGTGTTCATGTCGAGCAGGTTGACGAAGAAGTCGTTGGTCAGCTCGTCGGTGCGCTTCGTGAAAACACCGTGCTTGGCGTTGCCCACGTTCGCGCCCAGCGATCGCAGGCCACCGATCAGCACCGTCATCTCGGGCGCGGTCAGTGTCAGCAGGTTGGCCTTGTCGATGAGCTGCTCGGCGACAGCGGCCTCGTGCCCTTTGCGAACGTAGTTGCGGAACCCGTCGGTCAGAGGCTGCAGCGGCGCGAATGAGGCCACGTCGGTCTGCGCCTGCGTGGCATCGGTGCGGCCGGGCACGAACGGCACGGTCACGGCGTGACCGGCCTTCTTCGCCGCGGCTTCGACGGCTGCGCAGCCGCCGAGCACGATCAGATCGGCGAGCGAAATCTTCTTGCCGCCGGTCTGCGCAGCGTTGAAGTCTTTTTGCACGCCCTCGAGCTTGGCCAGCACCTTCGCAAGCTCGGCCGGCTGGTTGACCTCCCAGTCCTTCTGCGGCGCGAGGCGAAGGCGCGCGCCGTTGGCGCCGCCACGCTTGTCGCTGCCGCGGAAGGTCGAGGCCGACGCCCAGGCGGTGGTCACCAACTGCGAAACCGACAGGCCCGAAGCGAGCAGCTTCGCCTTCAGCGCGGTCACGTCGTTCGCGTCGACCAGCGCGTGGTCGACGGCGGGCACCGGGTCTTGCCAAAGCAATTCCTCCTTCGGCACCAACGGGCCGAGGTAGCGGGCGATCGGGCCCATGTCGCGGTGGGTCAGCTTGAACCAGGCTCGCGCGAACGCATCGGCGAACTCGTTCGGGTTGGCCATGAAGCGACGCGAGATCTTCTCGTAGGCCGGGTCCATGCGCATCGCCATGTCGGCCGTCGTCATCATCGGCGCGTGGCGCGTGGTCGGGTCGTGCGCGTCGGGCACGGTGCCGTCGCCGGTGGCGCCCACGGGCTTCCACTGGTGCGCGCCGGCGGGGCTCTTGGTCAGCTCCCACTCGTAGCCGAACAGGTTTTCGAAGTAACCGTTGTCCCATCGGATCGGGTTCTTCGTCCACGCGCCTTCGATGCCGCTGGTGGTCGTGTGCACGCCGTGGCCGGTCTCGAAACTGTTGACCCAGCCGAGCCCCATGTGCTCGATGTCGCCGCGCTCGGGCTCGTGACCGAGGTGCTTCGCGTCGACCGCGCCGTGCGCCTTGCCGAAGGTGTGGCCGCCGGCCGTGAGCGCGACGGTCTCTTCGTCGTTCATCGCCATGCGGGCGAAGGTCTCGCGGATGTCACGTGCCGAGCCGAGTGCGTCGGGCTGGCCGTTCGGGCCTTCCGGGTTGACGTATATCAGGCCCATCTGCACGGCAGCGAGCGGGTCAGCGAGCTCACGGTCGCCGCTGTAGCGCGCGTCGCCGAGCCAGGTGGTCTCGGTACCCCAGTTGATGTCTTCTTCGGGCTCCCACACGTCCGGGCGGCCGCCGCCGAAGCCGAAGGTCTTGAAGCCCATCGACTCCATCGCGACGTTGCCGGTGAGGATGAACAGGTCGGCCCACGACAGCTTGCGGCCGTACTTCGCCTTGATCGGCCAGAGCAGCCGCCGCGCCTTGTCGAGGTTGCCGTTGTCGGGCCAGCTGTTGAGCGGCGCAAAACGCTGCTCACCGCTGCCGCTGCCGCCGCGGCCGTCGAAGGTGCGGTACGTGCCGGCGGCGTGCCACGCCATACGGACGAAAAACGGCCCGTAGTGCCCGTAGTCCGCCGGCCACCAGGGCTGCGAGTCGGTCATCAGCGCGTGCAGTCTTTGACCACCGCATCGAGGTCGAGGGTTTTGAACTCGGCGGCGTAATCGAAGTCCGGGTCCATCGGATTCGACAACGCAGACTGCTGGTGCAGCACCTTGAGGTTCAGTGCCTCGGGCCACCAGGCCGTGTTCGTCGTGCCCCGCGTTGCCGCCTTCGCGCTCGTGACGCCCGTCACCGGGCACTTGGAATCATCGGCCATGGTCATCTCCTGTCATGGGTTACTGCAATGCCAGCGAGTCTAGGGGCTCCCATAGTCCGTGACAATTGATGGCGTCTATTTGATAGATAGTCACATTTCAGCGCTGCCCGTTGCGATACCTGCCGGCGACCGGTCGTTACGACAGCCGCGTCACGCCCTCCAACGGGCACGCGTAGATCGCGTTGCGCAGCGCCGCGATCGCCTCGTAGCGCGTGAAGGTGCGGCGCCACGCAAGCACCACGCGACGCGTCGGCACCGGCTTGGTGAACGGCACGTAGGCGATGTGCGGCTGCTTGTCTTTGGGCACGCTGAGCTGCGGCACCACCGTGACGCCCATGCCCGAGGCAACCATGTACTTGATCGTCTCCAGCGACGAGCCCTCGAAGCTGTTGCGGATGCCCACGCCCTTCTCGTTGCCAGTGTCGTTGCTGACGAAGCGCGCGTACTCCGGGCAGACCTCGAGCACATGGTCGCGAAAGCAGTGGCCGGTGCCGAGCAGCAACATGGTTTCGCTTTTGAGCTCGTCGGTGCTGATGCTTTTGCGCTTGGCGAACCGGTGCAGCCTGGGCACCGCCGCCTGAAAAGGCTCGTCGTAGAGCGGCGCGACCGCCAAGCCGGTGTCGGGAAACGGTTCGGCCATGATCGCGCAGTCGAGCTCACCGTTGCGCAGCATCTCGAGCAGCTTGGCGGTGAAGTTTTCCTGCAGCATCAGCGGCATCTGCGGCACGTGCTCGATAGCCTGGCGCACGAGGTCGGGCAGCAGGTAGGGGCCGATCGTGTAGATCACGCCTAGGCGCAGCGGGCCGCTCACCGGGTCTTTGCCGCGTTTGGCGATCTCCTTGATCGCCGCGGCCTGCTCGATGACCGACTGCGCTTGCCGCACGATCTCTTCGCCCAGCGGCGTGACGGTGACTTCGTTCGCACCGCGCTCGAAGATTTTTACGTCGAGTTCTTCTTCGAGCTTTTTGATCGACACGCTCAGCGTCGGCTGCGAGACGAAACACGCCTCGGCCGCGCGGCCGAAATGGTGTTCGCGGGCGACGGCGACGATGTAGCGGAGTTCGGTCAAGGTCATGGCGGCATTCTGTCGGCAATTCAGGCCTTGAGGTAATCGGATCGACCACCGAGCCATCGCGTCACGTGGTCGATCGCGACCTGCGGATGCTTGTCGAGCAGCCGCGTCGCGGCGGCCCGCGCCTGGTGCACCAGCGCTTCGTCGAGCACCAGATCGGCAAAGCGCAGCAGCGGCGCGCCCGACTGCCGCGCGCCGAGAAATTCGCCGGGCCCGCGGATGTCGAGATCGCGGCGCGCGATCTCGAAGCCGTCGCCCGTTTCCATCATCGCTTTCAGCCTCGCCTTAGCCGTATCCGACAACGGCGCGCCGTACATCAGCACGCACGCACTCGCCGCCGTGCCGCGGCCGACGCGCCCGCGCAGCTGGTGCAGTTGCGACAGCCCGAAACGCTCGGCGTGCTCGATCACCATCAGCGATGCGTTCGGCACATCGACGCCGACCTCGATCACGGTGGTCGCGACCAGCACCGCCATCTCGCCCGAGGTGAACAGCGCCATCACCGCGGCCTTCTCCGCGCCCTTCATGCGGCCGTGCAGCAGACCGACCATGCGGCCGGGCAATGCCTCCGTGAGGTACGCGTGGGTCTCGGTCGCGTTCTGCAGGTCGAGCGTCTCACTTTCCTCGATCAACGGGCAGACCCAGTACGCCTGCTGGCCGTGCGCCGCCGCATCGCGAATGCGCCCGATCACCGCCTCGCGCTTCGCATCGGCAAAGAGCTTGGTGACGACCGGCGTGCGGCCGGGCGGCAGCTCGTCGATCGTGCTCACGTCGAGGTCGGCGAACAGCGTCATCGCCAGCGTGCGCGGGATCGGCGTGGCGCTCATCATCAAGGTGTGCGGCTCGATCGCCCGCACGCCGGCATCGTCGGCGATGCCGGGGGTCGATCTCAGCTTCTCGCGCAACGCGAGCCGTTGCTGCACGCCGAACCGATGCTGCTCGTCGATGATCGCCAGCCCCAGCTTCGCGAACCGCACCTGCTCCTGGATCACCGCGTGCGTGCCGACGACCAGCATCGCCTCGCCGGACGCGACCTGCTCCAGCATCCTCGCTCGCACCTTGCCCTTGCGGCTGCCGGTGAGCCACGCGACGGTGATGCCCAGGGGCTCCAGCCAGCCGACCAGCTTGCGCAAGTGCTGCTCGGCGAGGATCTCGGTCGGCGCCATCAGCGCGCACTGCCAGCCAGCGTGGATCGCAATCGCCGCCGCGAGTGCGGCGACCACCGTCTTGCCGGAACCCACGTCGCCCTGCAGCAACCGGTGCATCGGCACGGAACGTTGAAGATCGCGCGCGATTTCTTCGCCGACGCGGCGCTGTGCGTCGGTCAACGCGAACGGCAACGCGCCGAGCAACTGCGCTTGCAAGCCACCGGCCCGAACACCGAACGGCGGCGCACGCTGCAGTTCGCGCTCGCGCTTGGCTTGCAGTTGCGAGAGTTGCTGCGCCAACAGCTCTTCGAACTTCAAGCGTTGCCAGGCGGGGTGGCTGCGGTCTTCGAGCGCGGCGATGCCGACATTTGCGGCTGGGTGATGAAGAAAGGTGAGCGCATCGCGCAAGCTCAGCATGCCGTTCGGCACCACCTCGGCCGGCAGCAATTCCGACAAATCGGCACGTGCCAGATTCGCATCGACCGCCTTGCGCAAATAGAGCTGCGGCAGCTGTGCGCTCGTCGGGTACACCGGCGTCAGCGCGGTCGCGAGCGGCGCGCCCTCGGCCACGGCCTTGAAGCTCGGATGCACCATCTCGAGCCCGAAGAAACCGCCGCGCGCTTCGCCGCGCACACGCACGCGCTGGCCGACCGCGAGAGTTTTCTGATGCGACGGGTAGAAGTGCAGGAAGCGCAGCACCAAGTCGTCTTGCCCGTCGTGCACCCGCACCACCAGCATGCGCCGGCCGCGAATCTGCACTTCGCTGTCGCTCACGACGCCTTCGACCTGCCCGACGCTGCCATCGCGCAGGCTCGCGATCGGCACGAGCTTCGTCTCGTCTTCGTAGCGCATCGGCAGGTGCAGCGCGAAGTCGATCGGGCGCACCAAGCCCAGCTTCTCGAGCGCGCGCTGCGGGCCGGACTTCTCCTTCGCGACGGGCTGTTTGGGTACGGCGGACATGGGAGAATTCTGCCTCCCTGCAGCCGCCTGCCGGCTTCGTTTCGATAAGCTTGTTGGCACGGGCCGGTCCAGCCCTCGACCCATGACGAACACCGCGCCCCTTCATTCGCTGAGCGATTTCGATTTCGCTCTGCCGCCCGAACTCATCGCCCAGCAGCCCGCCGCCGAGCGCAGCGGTTCGCGTTTGCTCGATGGCACCGGCGCCGCTCCCGTCGACCGCGTGTTCCGCGAATTGCCCGCGCTGCTGCGTGCCGGTGACCTGCTGGTCTTCAACGACACGCGCGTGATCAAGGCGCGCTTGCTCGGCGCGAAGGCGAGCGGCGGCGCGGTCGAGGCGCTGGTCGAGCGCGTGCTGCCGATGCATGAAGTGCTGATGCACCTGCGCGCGAGCAAGTCGCCGAAGCCGGGCAGCGTGGTGCGCTTCTTCGGTGTCGACGGCGCGCAAGCGTTCGACGCGGCGGTGCTCGGCCGCGCGGGACCACAGGATTCGCTGTTTCACCTGCGCTTTCCGTCCGATCCGTTCGCGCTGCTCGAAGCGCACGGTCACGTGCCGCTGCCGCCGTACATCACCCATGCCGACACCGCCGATGACGAGCGCCGCTACCAGACCGTGTTCGCGGCGAACCCGGGGGCGGTCGCCGCGCCCACCGCCGCGCTGCACTTCGACGACATGGTGCTGGCCGACCTCGCGCAGCGTGGCGTCGACACGGCGAGCGTCACGCTGCACGTCGGCGCCGGCACCTTCCAGCCGGTGCGCACCGAGAACCTGGCCGAGCACACGATGCACAGCGAGTGGTTCGACGTGCCGCAACGCACCGTCGACGCGATCGCATGCGCGCGCGCGGCCGGCGGGCGCATCGTGGCGGTCGGCACCACGACGCTGCGCGCGCTCGAATCGGCTGCCGTCTCGGGTGGTGCCGGCGGTACGTTGCAGGCCGGTAGCCGCGACACCGACATCTTCATCACGCCCGGCTTCACGTTCCGCGTGGTCGATGTGCTGATCACCAACTTCCACCTGCCCAAGAGCACGCTGATGATGCTGGTCAGCGCGTTCGCGGGGTTCGACCACATGCGCGCGCTGTATGCCCACGCGATCGATGCGCGCTACCGATTCTTCAGCTACGGCGACGCGATGCTGCTGCAGCGCGCGCCGAGTCACATCGAGTTCGACCATGCTGACCTTTGATCTCCTCAAAAGCGAAG
>JANLUW010000214.1:0-8134 GCA_031363645.1 Rhizobacter sp.
TGAAGTTGAAGCTGCCGTGCGCGGCCGGCAGCGGCGCGAGCTCGCGCAGCGTGGCGGTGAGTTCGGTGATCGTCGGCACGCTGGCATGCGCCTTCGCGAGCTCCTGCATCAGCCAGCAGAACGCGCGCTCGCTGTCGGTCTCGCCGACCGGGCGGTACGCGCCGTGCAGCCGCGGCGCGAAGCCTTCGAGGTTGCCGTTGTGTGCAAACACCCAATAGCGGCCCCACAGCTCGCGCACGAACGGGTGCGTGTTGGCGAGCGTCACGCTGCCTTGCGTGGCCTTGCGGATGTGGGCGACGATGTTCCGGCTGCGGATCGGGAACCGCCGCACCATCTCGGCCACCGGAGAGTGACGCGCGCTCTGCGCATCGACCAGCAAACGCACGCCGGCGCCCTCGAAAAAAGCGATGCCGAAGCCGTCGGCGTGCTCCTCGGCACGGGTGGCGAAACCGGTGAAGCTGAACATCACGTCGGTCGGCGTGTTGGCATTCATGCCGAGAAGCTGGCACATGGCGGGCGGGCGCGTCAGCCGCGGTCGAGGAACAGCCGCGTGAAGCCTTTGACGCTCACGAGGTTGCCGGGATTGCTGGTCTCGTTCAACACGCCGCTCATGCGCCGCACCAGGCGCGGGCTCTGGTTGGCGCGCCAGATCAGCAGGTCGGTCAGCCACGGGTGGCGGTTGACGATGTTGGCGCGCTGGTACAAATCGAAGCGCGGCTTCAGCGCGAGCAAGCGGGCTTCGTAGTCGGCGCGCACGCGGGCGTCGACACCGGCGTCGTCGTCGGCGTTGGCGCCCACGTTGGCGGCGCCACCGGCGATCACCGCCTCGGCCGCGTGGATGCCGGTCTCGAAGGCCTTGCCGATGCCCTCGCCGGTGAACGAATACGTGCTGCCCGCGGCCTCGCCGATCACCATCAGCCCGGGCCGCGTGTAGCGCGCGCCCTCGAGCGTGCAGCGGAGCGGCGCGCCCTTCATCGGGCCTTGCAGCGTGCCGCCTTGCATCAACGCGCGCGCCGGTTCGTAGACGGTCTGGAAGTCGACCATCACCTGGCGCAGGTTGACTTCCTGCTTGGTCAGCTTGCCGCCCTTGTGCTCGGTGTGGCTGTCGGCGATGCCCACGCCGATGTTGAACAGGCCGCCCGCGCACGGAAAGATCCAGCCGTAGCCGGGCTTGATGGCGCGGTGCCAAACGATCTCGAGCGCCGTGATGCGCCCGACCATCGCATCGTTCTTGACATAGCCGCGCAGCGCCACGCCGCTCGGCGTGTGGCGGGTCGACATGCCGGCCGCGAGCAGCGCCTGCGGCACCGCGCCGGTCGCGAGCAGCACCCAGCGGGCGCGCACGTCACGCGTCTCGTCGCCGTGGTGCAGCGTGGCGCCGACGACATGGCCGTTCGCCTCGATCGGCGCGGTGAACCGCACCGGCGCGAACATGCGCGCGCCTGCGGCCACGGCGGCGCGGCAGACGATCATGTCGAGCTGCTTGCGCGGCAGCACCGCGAGCATGCCGGGCACGTCGATGCGCCCACCCCGCGGCCCGATGCAGCCGACGAAGCCGCTCGCCTGCGCCTGGCCCATCACTTCTTCGAGCACGCCGAGTTTGCGCAACGCGTGGTGCGCGTCGGGGATCAGGCCGTCGCCGCAGACCTTGTCGCGCGGGAAGGCGTGGGCGTCGACGAGCACCACGTCGAGGCCGGCACGCGCCAGCGTGAGCGCTGCGGCGGCGCCGGCCGGGCCGGCGCCGATGACAAGCACGTCGCAGGTGGCGGGAAGATTTTCAATGCCGAGGTTCATGCGCGCGAGCCGCCGATGTGGGAGCCGAATTCTAGGCAGGCAGCGGCAGGGGCTGCATGGGCGGGCCCATCCGCAGCGCCGCGATCACCGCGCATGCCGTGATGAGGCCGATCAACACGAAGGTCTCGTGGAAGGCACGCACCGCGTCACCGGCATGCACCTGCAACCGCCATTCGAGCAAGATGCCGACCAGGCTGATGCCGACCGCGCCACCGAGCTGGCGCATGAAGTTGATCGTGCTCACGCCGACATTGAGCGAAGGCAGCACGAACCCGAGCCCGATGCGCCCGATCACCGCCCACGCGACGATCCATCACAACGACCATGCCGTTGAGCAGCGACAGCACCGCCACCGCGATCAGCAGCAGACCGACGACATCGAGCTTCGCGCCGTCGCGGTTCGCGGGGCCATCGCCGGGCACGGTGATCGGCAAATAGCGGCGCGCGAGCACCAACGCGACAAGGCAAAACGGCACCACCACGAAGAAGATCGACCGCCAGCCGAACCCGTCGACAAGCCGCCCACACTCGGCCCGAGCGCCGGTGCCAGCACCAGCTCGAACCAACTGCCGAGCCCGCCCGCAACGCCGCCGAACATCAGCAGCAGCACCACGCCGATGTTGGTGTGGCGGTAGCCGAAGCGCTGCAGCAACCACGGCGTGGTCAGCATCGAGAGCGTCATCGCCGCCATGAAGCCGGCCGAGAGACACTGCGCGCGCTCCTGGCCAAGCGCGAACACGCGGATCATGTCGGGCACCGCGACGTTGATGATGGTCGAGGCATGATCGAGGCCATCGTTCCGATCATCACCGTCAGCAGCACGAGCCAACGGTAGCGCGGGCCGAAGCGCTGCGCGAGGCCGGCGCGGGAGGGCGGATGGTGGGTGGGGTCGGTCATGCGGGGCGTGCCACCGCCTCAGCTCACCACAACGTCACCCGCTTCGCTGGCGCAAGGTACATCTTGTCGCCCGGTTTGACGCCGAAGGTCGAATAGAAGCCCGGCAGGTTTCGCACCGCGCCGGTGACGCGAAATTCGTCGGGTGAATGCGGGTCGGACTTGATCTGTGCCAGCAGCGCATCCGGCCGTGCCTTGCCGCGCCAGGCCTGCGCGAAACCGTAGAAGAAACGCTCGTCGCCGCGCAGGCCGTCGATCACCGGTGCGGGCTTGCCGTCGAGTGAGCGCTGGTAGGCCCTGTAGGCGATCGCGAGACCCGCGTTGTCGGCGATGTTCTCGCCGAGCGTGAGCGCGCCGTTGACGTGGTAGGCGGGCGGCACGGCGACGAACGCGTCGTACTGCGCGACCAGCGCTTTCGTCTTGGCGGCGAAGTTGGCCTTGTCTTGCGCGGTCCACCAGTCGCGCAGGTTGCCGTCGCCGTCGTACTGCGCGCCTTCGTCGTCGAAGCCGTGGCTGATCTCGTGGCCGATGACGGCGCCGATCGCGCCGTAGTTGACGGCGTCGTCGGCCGCGGCGTCGAAGTGCGGCGCCTGCAAGAAGGCGGCCGGGAACACGATCTCGTTCATCGACGGGTCGTAGTAGGCATTGATGGTCTGCGGCGTCATGCCCCATTCGTCGCGGTCGATGGGGCGGCCGAGCTTGGCGAGTTGCCGCGCGTCTTCGAAGCTGCGCGCGCGCATCACGTTGCCGACCAGATCGTCGCGCCGGATCTGCAGCGTGCCGTAGTCGATCCAGCGCTTCGGGTAGCCGATCTTGGTGTTGAACTTGGCGAGCTTGGCGAGCGCCTCGGTGCGCGTGGCCGGGCTCATCCAGGCCAGCGTGGAGATGCTGTCGCGGTAGGCGGCGAGCAGGTTGGCGACGAGCGCGTCCATGCGGCGTTTGTTCTCGGGCGGGAAGTACGCCGCCACGTACAGCTTGCCGAGCCCCTCGCCGATCGATTGGTCGACGAGTTGCACGCCGCGCTTCCAGCGCGGGCGGTTCTCCTGCGCGCCACTGAGCACGTTGCCGACGAACGCGAAACGCGCGTCGACGAACGCCTTCGGCAAATAGGGCGCGTAGGCGCCGAGCAGGTGGCTGCGGGCGTAGGCCTTCCAGGTGTCTAGCGGCACCGATGCGAGCAGGCCTCCCAGCCCCTTGAGGTAACTCGGCTGGCGCACCAGCAGGTCTGGCGTCTTGCCTTCGACGCCGGCGGCGGCGAGGTACGCCGGCCAGTCGATGCCGGGCGCCAGCGCGGGCAGCGCACCGAGCTCGACGCGGTTGTAGCCTTTGATCGGATCGCGGTTCTCGACCGCGCTCCACTGCGCGCGCGCGATTTGGGTTTCGAGCGCGAGAACGGCTTGCGCGTCGCGGCCGGCGTTCGAGCCCGCGCCGGCCAGCGTCAGCAGCTTCGCGAGGTACGCGGTGTATTTCGCTCTCACGCCGGCGAACTTGGTGTCGCGTGGGCTCAGGTAGTAGTCGCGGTTCGGCAGGCCGAGGCCCGATTGCGCCAACGCGGGCACGTAGCGCGTGACGTTGCGGTCGTCCTGGCCGATGGACAGGTCGATCGGCATGCCCACGCCGAGGCGCGCGAGGCGCGGCATCAATGCGGCGAACTGCGCGCGGTCTGCCACGGCATCGATCGCCGCGAGTTCGGCGGCGAGCGGCGCAAGGCCGCGTTGCTCGATCGCGGCTTCCTCCATGAAGCTCGCGTAGAGGTCACCCAGCCTCGAAGCCTCGGGGTCGTCACGGTGCTGCTGCGCACCCTCGACCAGCGTGCGGAGCTGCTGCTGCGTCAGGTCGGAGATCTGTTCGCTGACGCCGATGTAGGCCTGGTCGGGCCGGAACGTGGCGGTCTTCAGCCACTGGCCGTTGACGCGGCGATAGAAGTCGTCTTGCGCGCGCACCGAAGCGTCGATGGCAGTGCGGTCGATGCCGCTGATGGCGTGGGGGGCGGGGCTGCTGCCCTGGGCAGATACGTTGGTCGCAACGAGCACGGCGGCCGCGAGGGCCAGCAAGGGTCTCAACAAATTCACGGAGTCTCCTGAACGCACCGGGGTACGGCATCGATCGGTATGCGGCGCCGACAAACGGGCACCGCCACTTGAGCCGGCCGATTCATTCGAGCCGCTGGGCCAGCAGCTGTAGCAACGCGCCGCGCAAGGGCAGCAGGTCATCACGCAGGACGCTCCATAGCGTGTCGTCGTTGACGCCGAGGTAGCCGTGAATCAATCGGTTGCGCACGGCGACTACCAGTCGCCATGGCACATCGGGCGTCGCCGTCCGAATGTCATCCGGGACATGCGTTGCAGCTTCGCCGATCAACTCGATGTTGCGCAGCGTCGCGTCGTAACGCATCGCGTCGAGCGTGAAGGATGCGCGGTCGATTCCATTCATGTAGCCGAGCGCTTTGTCGATGAACGACACCATGTCTTCGACATAGAAACGCCACGCCCGCAGCGGGGCGGCGTCAGACATGGATCGCGTCACGCTCGACGAACGGCCTCAACTCGAGCCGCAATGTTTGCTCGGTGACCAGATCGACCGGACAGCCGAGCAGGTCTTCGAGGTAGAACTGCACACCGAAATAGCGACGCGAATCGGCTGGGCCATCGAATGCCACGAGAACATCGGCGTCGCTGTCTCCGCGCGCCTGATCACGGGCTCTGGAGCCGAACAGCGCCAGACGAACCACGCCGAACCGCTGCTGCAGTTCGGGTTTGCTTCGGCTCAACAACGCGACGATTGCGGAACGGTCCATGCCGCGATGATGCCGCATCGACTGGCAAGCCACCAGCCGGCAAGCGCGAGGCAAATCAGCCCGCCTTCACCTTCAACCGCCAGGCATGCAGCAGCGGTTCGGTGTAGCCGCTCGGCTGCGTCAGGCCCTTGAAGACGAGGTCGTGCGCGGCCTGAAATGCGGCCGATTCCTTGAAGCGGCCGGCCATCTTTTGGTAGAGCGGGTCGCCTGCGTTTTGCTTGTCGACGACCTTGGCCATGCGCTTGAGCGTCGCGTTGACTTCGCCCTTGCTGACCACGCCGTGCAGCAGCCAGTTCGCCATGTGCTGGCTGCTGATGCGCAAGGTGGCGCGGTCTTCCATCAGGCCGACGTTGTGGATGTCGGGCACCTTCGAGCAGCCGACGCCCTGATCGATCCAGCGCACGACGTAGCCGAGGATGCCTTGCGCGTTGTTGTCGAGTTCTTGCTGGCGTTCGGCATCCGACCACTTCGGCTTTTTCACGACCGGCACGGTCAGCAGGCCGTCGAGAATGGCGGGCGCGGCCGCGGCGGCATCGGTCTTCTCGAGCCCCTTTTGCACCGCGAACACGTCGACCTGGTGGTAGTGCAGCGCGTGCAGCGTGGCCGCGGTCGGGCTCGGCACCCAGGCGGTGTTGGCGCCGGCCTGCGGGTGCGCGATTTTTTGCTGCAGCATCGCGGCCATCAGGTCGGGCATGGCCCACATGCCCTTGCCGATCTGGGCCTTGCCGCGCAGGCCGCAGCTCAGGCCGACGAGCACGTTGTTGCGCTCGTAGGCTGCGATCCAGGCGCTGCCTTTCATGTCGCCCTTGCGCAGCATCGGGCCGGCTTGCATGGTGGTGTGCATCTCGTCGCCGGTGCGGTCGAGAAAGCCGGTGTTGATGAACGCGACGCGATCGGCGGCGGCGGCGATGCAGGCCTTCAGGTTGACGCTGGTGCGGCGCTCCTCATCCATGATGCCGAGCTTGACGGTCGCCTTCGGCAAGCCGAGCAATTGCTCGACGCGGCCGAACAGTTCGCTCGCGAACGCGACCTCGGCCGGACCGTGCATTTTGGGCTTGACGATGTAGACCGACCCGGTGCGCGAGTTGACGATGCCTGCGGCGCCGGAGGCGGCGCCTGCTGATCCATTGCCGTGCTTTTGCAGGTCATGCAACGCGATCGTGGTCGTGATCACCGCGTCCATGATCCCCTCGGGAATCTCCTTGCCATCGTCGCCCCACAGGATCGCGGAGTTCGTCATCAGGTGGCCGACGTTGCGCAGGAACAGCAGCGAGCGGCCGTGCAGCTTGACCGCCTCACCCTTGGCGCCGGTGTAGACGCGGTCGGGGTTCAGGCCACGCGTGAAGCTCTTGCCGCCCTTGCTCACCTCTTCGGTGAGCGTGGCCTTCAAGATGCCGAGCCAGTTGCCGTAGGCCAGCACCTTGTCGTCGGCATCGACGACCGCGACCGAGTCTTCGAGGTCGAGGATGGTCGAGAGCGCCGATTCGAGAATCAGGTCGGACACACCCGCAGCATCGGTCTGGCCGATCGCGGTCGAGCGGTCGATGCGCAGATCGAGGTGCAGGCCGTTGTGCTGCAGCAGCACGCCAGTGGGCGCAGCTGCGTTGCCTTGGTGGCCTATGAACTGAGCCGGCTTTGCAAGTGAGGTCGTGGTGCCGTTCGATAGTGTGACGACGAGCGCGCCGCCGTCGATGACGTAGCCGGTCGCGTCGACGTGCGAGCCCTTGCGCAAAGGCGCCGTGCGGTCCAACACGTGGCGCGCATAGGCGATAACTTTCGCGCCGCGCACCGGGTTGTAGCCGCTGCCTCTTTCAGCGCCGTCGGCGTCCGAGATCGCATCGGTGCCGTACAGCGCGTCGTACAGCGAGCCCCAACGCGCGTTCGCGGCATTGAGTGCATAGCGGGCGTTCGTGATCGGCACGACGAGCTGCGGGCCCGCCTGCAGCGCGAGTTCGGCGTCGACGTTCTTCGTCGTCGCGCGCACGACCGGTGGCGCCGGCACGAGGTAACCGATCTTCGTCAAAAACGCCTGGTACTTCACCGGGTTCTTGACCGGGCCGGGGTGCTTCTTGTGCCAGGCGTCGAGCTCGGTTTGCAGCCGATCGCGCTCGGCGAGCAGCGCGGCGTTTTTCGGCGCGAGGTCGGTGACGATCGCGTCGAAGCCTTGCCAGAACGCGGTGGCCTCGATGCCGGTGCCGGGCAGCACCTGCGCCTCGATGAAGCGGTGCAGCGTGGTGGCGACCTGGAGGCCGTGGACGGTGATTCTGTCGGTCATGGTGATGGTCGTTGGGTGTGAAAGTTGGAGAGGCGCTCGCCGAGACCGGGGAACAGTGGCTCGGCCTGCAGCGAGACACTGTAAACGTCGGCACAGCGTGCCACACGCGTCGAACAGCAGCGCGCGTGGTGGGCCGATGGCGGGGTTGGCGGAGTGACAGCGCGTACTGGACATTGCAAACACGCGCCGCAGAAATGACCAAGGCCCGCACGCGGCGGGCCCTGCGAGCGAAGAAACGTCAGGTCAGGCGCTGAGGCATTCCTTCATGAACGCCTTGCGCTCATCGCCCTTGGCGGCCTTGGCCTTCGGGTCGGCGTTGCAGGCCTTCATCTTGTCTTGCTGGGTCGCCTTCTTGGCCGACAGGCAGGTCTTCA
>JANLUW010000265.1:0-4074 GCA_031363645.1 Rhizobacter sp.
ACGCCGAGCTGCTCGGCAGCGTTCAGCTCACGAGCCCGCACGGCCAGCGCGCGGTCTCGCTGCAAGAGCGGCAGATGGAGATGCTGCGCGACAAGATCCGCGGGCTCGAAGGCAAGATCATCGAGATGATCCGCTACGGGCAAGACAACGTGAGCATCGCCGACCGCCTGCACCGCCTGCACCGCTGGACCCGCACCCTGATGCTGACCGCGCAGCCCGCCGACCTGCCCAATGTGCTGGTGCGCGAGCTGATGCACCAGTTCATCATCCCGCAGGCCGGCATCCGCGTGTGGGGCGCGGCGGCGGCATTCGCGAGTCACGATTTCGCGCAGCCGGTGGGTGACGACATCAAGCTCTTCGCCGGCAGCCTGACGCTGCCGTACTGCGGCGTGAACTCCGGCTTCGAGGCCGCACAGTGGCTCGAAGAACCGGCCAGCGCGAAATCGATGGCGATGATTCCGCTGCGCGCCGACGCGGCCGACAACTCGCCGACCGCCGCCTTCGGCATGCTGGTGCTGGCCTCGCCCGACCCGACGCGCTACACCGCCGACATGGGCACCGAATTTCTCGCGCGCATCGGCGAGCTCGCGGGCGGCGCGCTGTCGCGGCTGCTGCCGGTGCGTGGCTGACGGACAAGACATCACGCGCCACCTCGTTCACCTCGAGGTCGAGCGCCGCCTTGCTGCGCGTACGCTGCAGCTTTACCGTGAAGCATTCGTCCGACTGACGGATTTCGCAGCCGCACAGAGCGTGCCGCTGCGCGAGGTGCAGGTGCACCACGTTCGCCGCTGGGCCGCATCGATGCACGGCCAGGGCCTCGGGCCGCGCAGCATCGCGCTGGTGCTGTCGGCGTGGCGGGGCTTTTATCGATGGCTCGGACGCGATGGTCTCGTCTCGATCAATCCGATCGAAGGTGTGCGTGCGCCGAAGGCCGCGAAACCGCTGCCCAAGGCGCTGCCCGTCGACCTCGCGATGGCGCTGGCCGATGCGCCTGCGGCGAGCCACAACCCCGCCGACACGCTGGCCGTCGAGGCGCGCGACCAGTGCATCGTCGAGCTGCTCTACGGCTGCGGTCTGCGCGTCAGCGAGCTGGTCGGCCTCGACGTCGACCCTGGCGGCGAAGGCTGGGTCGACGCCGCCGACACGACCGCACACGTGCTCGGCAAAGGCAGCAAGCGGCGCGGTGTGCCGGTCGGCGCGTCGGCGTTGAAAGCGCTGCGGGAATGGCTCGCGCTGCGGAGCGAGCTCGCGCGCGACGACGAACGCGCGTTGCTCGTCGGCAGCCGCGGCGCGCGGATCAGCGCCGGCCAGGTGCGCATGCGGCTCAAGCTGCGCGCTGTGCGCGCCGGGCTGCCGACGCACGTCCACCCGCACATGCTGCGGCACTCGTTTGCAACGCATTTGCTGCAATCGAGCGGCGACCTGCGCGCGGTGCAAGAGCTGCTCGGCCACGCCAACATCACGACCACGCAGATCTACACGCGGCTCGATTTCGGCCACCTCTCGAAGGTCTACGACGCCGCGCACCCGCGCGCGAAGAAGCGCAGCTGAAGCGCCGCTCGAGCGCGGTTTGGGCTGCGCCGACAATCGCGCCCATGAAAACCATCACGCTCCACGACAGCCGCGAACGCTCGCTGCTGCGGCGCCACCCGTGGGTGTTCGAGTCGAGCATCGCCAGCGGCCGCGCCGACAGCGGCGAGACCGTGCGCGTGCAGGCGCACGACGGCCGCTTTCTGGCCTGGGCCGCCTACAGCCCGGCCTCGATGATCCGGCTGCGCGCCTGGAGCTTCGACGAGGCTGAGCGCATCGACGCCGCCTTCTTTGCACGCCGCATCGCACACGCCATCGCGGCGCGCGCGCCGCTGCATATCGACAGCGACGCCCTGCGCTTGATCCACGGCGAAGCCGACGGCCTGCCGGGGCTGGTCGTCGACCGCTACGGCGACACCTTGTGCATGCAGATCACGTCGGCGGCCGCCGAGCGCTGGCGTAGCGTGATCGCCACCGAGTTGATGACAGCGAGCGGCGCCGCGCGGCTCTACGAGCGCAGCGATGCGAGCGTGCGCGGCCTCGAAGGGCTGGCGCCGCGCACCGGCTGGATCGAGCTTGGCGGTACTGCCGAAAACAACACGCAGGTCACGATCCGCGAGCAGGGCTGGCGTTTCGACGTCGATGTCGCGACCGGCCACAAGACCGGCTTCTACCTCGACCAGCGCGACAACCGGCGCATCTTTTCCGAGACCGTGCGCCGCTTCGGATTCAAACGCGTGCTGAACTGCTTTTGCTACACCGGCGGCTTCAGCATCGCCGCGTTCGCCGGTGGCGCGACCGACGTGACGAGCGTCGATTCATCGGGCCCGGCGCTCGCGCAGGCGCAAGCGCACGTCGCGCTCAACGGCTTCGACCCCGCGCACCACCACACGCTCGACGCCGACGTGAACCGCACGCTGCGCGAGATGATCGACCGCGGCGAACGCTTCGATGGGGTCGTGCTCGACCCGCCGAAGTTCGCCCCGACCGCGGCACATGCCGAACGTGCGGCGCGCGCCTACAAAGACATCAACCGGCTTGCGTTCGGCTTGCTGCGACCGGGCGGCGCGCTGTTCACGTTCTCGTGCTCGGGCGGCGTGAGCGCCGACCTGTTTCACAAGATCGTCGCCGGCGCCGGCATCGACGCGGGCATCGATGCGGCTGTTCTGCATCGGCTGCAGGAGCCGGCCGATCACCCGGGCACGCTGCTGTTTCCGGAAGGTCAGTACCTCAAGGGCTTGGCGTTGCTGGTGAGGTGAGCGTCGAGGTGAGTGGCAATGGCACGCGGGTATCGAACTTCGCGCGGTGCACGCTGAAGAAGGCCTTGACGTTGCGCACGTTCGCATCCTGCGTGAACAGGCGCTGAACCAGCACATGGTAGGCCGCCATGTCGGCGACCTGCAGCACCAGCACCAGATCCGGCCCGGGCGAGACGCGGTAGGACTGTTGCACCTCGGGTTGCGCAACGGCGCGCGCCTCGAACGCCGCGAGGTGCTCGGCACCCTGCCGGTCGAGGCTGACTTCGGCGATCGCAGTCAGCCCCGCGCCCATCTTTTGCGCCGAGAGGATCGCGACCTGGCGCTCGATCACGCCCGCCATCACCAGCCGCTTCACACGCCGCAAACAGGTGGCCGCCGAGGTGCGCGTGACGGCGGCGAGCTCGAGGTTCGACAGCGAAGTGTCGCGCTGAAGCTGATCCAGGATGCGCAGATCGACTGCGTCCAGTGCGATCGAATCTGCCAAGATGGTGTCATGCATGAAGTATTTCACCAGAGTTCGCAATGAATGCAATTGTGCGGCAATTACGCGCGATAAATGGCTACATCCACCATCGACTGAGTTCTACGATCGTCACCTCACCCCACCATCAGGAGCTCCCATGTGCGGAATCGTCGCAGCCGTCAGCACCCGCAACATCGTCCCGATCCTGATCGAAGGCTTGAAGCGGCTCGAGTACCGCGGCTATGACTCCTGCGGCGTTGCGGTGCATCAGAACGGCGAACTGCGGCGCGCCCGCAGCACGGCGCGCGTGGCCGAGCTCGAAGCCGAGGTCGCGCGCGACGGCGTCAGCGCCGGCACCGGCATCGCCCACACGCGCTGGGCCACGCACGGCGCGCCTGTCGTGCACAACGCGCACCCGCACTTCAGCCGCGGGCCGGGCGTGTCCGATGCCGCGGTCGCCGTCAGCGGCGGCAGCGCGAACGTCGGCCGCATTGCGCTCGTGCACAACGGCATCATCGAAAACCACGAAGAACTGCGCGCCGAATTGACCGCGCGCGGCTATGTGTTCACGAGTCAGACCGACACCGAAGTCATCGCCCACCTCGTCGACCACCTGTACGACGGTGACCTGTTCGACGCGGTCCAGCGCGCCACCGGCCGGCTGCGCGGCGCGTTCGCGATCGCGGTGTTTTGCCGCGACGAGCCGCACCGCGTGATCGGCGCGCGCGAAGGCTCGCCGCTCGTGCTTGGCGTAGGCGCAGGCGAGCGGGCCGGCGAGACCTTCCTAGCATCGGACGCGATGGCACTCGCGGGCGTGACCGA
>JANLUW010000324.1:0-2066 GCA_031363645.1 Rhizobacter sp.
CCACCACCGCATCGGTCACGTAGGGCGAGAATTTGAGCTCGTTTTCCAGTTCGCTGGGCGTAACGTTTTTGCCCCCGGCGGTGATGATGATGTCCTTCATGCGGTCGGTGATGCGGTAGTAGCCGTCGGCATCGACTGCGCCCACGTCACCGGTGCGCAGCCAGCCTTCGGCATCGATGGCTTCGGCGGTCTTCTCGGGCAGGTTCAGGTAGCCCATGAACACGTTGGCGCCGCGCACCATCAGCTCGCCGGTGGCAGCATCGAGCTTCACTTCGTTGAACGGGCATGCCGGGCCGATCATGCCGGGCTTGATGCGAGTGGCCGGCGTGTAGGTCGAGGCGCCGCAGGTCTCGGTCATGCCCCAGACCTCGACCATCGGCACACCGAGCGCGAGGTACCACTTGACCAGGTCGGGCGAGATCGGCGCCGCGCCGGTCACGCAAAAGCGCGCGCGGTGAATGCCGATCAGTTTGCGCACGTTGTTGAGTGCGAGCAGGCGGGCGAGCGTGAACTGCAGCTTCAGCCAAGCACCGACCGGCTCGCCCGCGAGCACTCTATCGGCGATGCGCGTGCCGACGCCGATGCTCCACGCATAGGCGAGTTGCTGCACCCTGCCCGATTCGCGCAGCGCGATCATCACGCCGGAATAAAACTTTTCCCAAATGCGCGGCACGGCGGTGAACACGGTCGGCGCGATTTCGCGCACGTTCTCGGGCACGGTCTCGGGGTTCTCGACGAAGTTGAGTTTCGAGCCGGTGTAGAGCGCGAAATACTCGCCGCCCATGCGCTCGGCGATGTGGCACAGCGGCAAGAAGCACATGCGCTCGTCGGACTCGTCTTGCGCGACGATGCGGTTGTAGCCGCGCACGGTGTGAACCAGGCCGCGGTGCGAGTGCATCGCGCCTTTGGGCTTGCCGGTGGTGCCGGACGTGTAGACCAGGATCGCGAGGTCTTCAGGGCGGCACGCGGCCACGCGGGCGTCGAGCTCGTTCGGGTCGGTTTGCGCATGGCTTCGGCCGAGTTTTCGCAGTGCGGCGAGATCGATCACACCGGGATCGGTGAAGTCGCGCAGGCCCTTCGGATCGAATACGACGATCTTGCGCAGCAGCGGCAGCCTCGCGCGAACTTCGAGCGCCTTGTCGAGTTGCTCTTCGTCTTCGACGAACAGCACGCGGGTGCGCGAGTCTTCGCAAAGGTAGTGCACTTGCGAAGCCGCATCGGTCGGGTAGATGCCGTTCGAGACGCCGCCGCAGCTCAGCACCGCCAGATCGGCGAGCACCCATTCGACGACCGTGTTCGAGGCGATCGAGGCGCAGTCACCGGCATCGAAGCCGAGCGCGAGCAGCCCGTCGCCGATTTCGCGCACGGCGCGGGCGGTATCGATCCAGGTCCACTCGCGCCAGATGCCGAGCTTCTTCTGGCGCATGAAGACCTGGCCGGTGCGCTGCGCGGCCGCGTTGCGAAACAGGGCCGACATCGTTTCGCCCTCGACGACGATGTCTTCGCGCGGCTTCAAATGACCGAGATTCCAGAGGTTGCTCATCTGTTTTTCGCCAATGAGTTCAGCGCCAGGTTTTCTTCTTCTTCCAGCGCCGCTCGCCGCGCACGCCGGCATCCTTCATGCCGAGGTAGAACTCCTTGATGTCGTCCTTCTCGCGCAGCTTGTCGCAGCTGTCTTCCATCACGATGCGGCCGTTCTCGAGCACGTAGCCGAAGTCGGCCACGTTGAGTGCCATGTTCGCGTTCTGCTCGACCAGCAAAATGGTCGTGCCGCGCTCGCGGTTGATGCGGATCACGATCTCGAAAATTTCGCGTGTGAGCCGCGGTGAGAGGCCGAGGCTGGGCTCGTCGAGCAGCATCAAGTCAGGCGCGGCCATCAGCGCGCGCGAGATCGCGAGCATCTGCTGCTGGCCACCCGAGAGCAGCCCGGCGTCTTGCGCGGCACGCTCGCGCAGGATCGGAAAATAGTTGTAGACAACTTCGATGTCACGCGCAACAAAGTCGCGGTCCCGCCGCGTGTAGGCGCCCATCATCAGGTTGTCGTGGATCGACAGCAGCGGGAACAC
>JANLUW010000349.1:0-5765 GCA_031363645.1 Rhizobacter sp.
CTTCGCTCTGCGCAATCTCGTTCTCGTGGTGCGGAAACTGAAGATCGGCACCACCGCCGTGCAGGTCGAAGCGCTCGCCGAGCAACGCGCAGGCCATTGCCGAGCATTCGATGTGCCAGCCCGGGCGGCCCGCACCGTAACTTGATTCGTACTTCGCATCGGCGGGCTCCTCGGGCTTCGCGGCTTTCCAAAGCACGAAGTCGAGCGGGTCGTCCTTGCCCTCCAGCACCGCCACGCGCTCACCCGATCGCAACTCGTCGATCGACTTACCGGACAGCTTGCCGTAGCCAGAAAACTTGCGCACCGCGTAGTTCACGTCGCCGTTGCTCGACTGATAGGCCAGGCCCTTGCCTCGCAGCGTCTCGATCATCGAGAGCATCTGCGCTACGTATTCGGTTGCGCGCGGCTCGTGCGTAGGGCGCAGCATGCCGAGCGCGTCGAGGTCGGTGTGCATCGCTGCGATCATTTCGTCGGTGAGCGTACGAATCGTGACGCCGCGCTCTATTGCGCGACGGATGATCTTGTCGTCGATGTCGGTGACGTTGCGCACGTAGGTCACGCGGTAGCCGAGCACGCGCAGCCAGCGGTAGATCAGGTCGAACGCGATCATCATCCGTGCGTGCCCGACATGGCACAGGTCGTAGATGGTGATGCCGCACACGTACATGCGAACGTGGCCCGGTTCGATCGGCGTGAAGGTCTCGAGCGCGCGCGAAAGCGTGTTGTGGATGCGAAGCGTCATGGCCGATGGCAGTTTCGAGGCTTCGCCATCTGATGCGCGGGCCGCAGAATCAAGAAAATGGAAGTTTTTGAGGCTTCGAGGTCAGCGCGCAGCGGCGGCTGCGCTTGGCATCGATGACGGTCTGGCAAGGAGGCCTGCCCTACAATGGAATCAGTATAACGGGCTGTCCCGCGCGTCGGTCGCGTGCGATCGGTCGGCCGCGATGCGCTCCTCCACTTCGACACCCCGATGCCGATGCACTGCCTGAATTTCTCGCTGCGCCGAATGGCGGTTTACCTCATCTGCGCGATCGGGCTCGTTGCATTTTCGGCCTCCCACGCAGATGATCTGGGCGACGTGCAACGCCTCTACTACTCCGGCCAAGCCGGCAGCGCGATGCAGCGCGCCGACCAGTTCCTCGCAGCCAAGCCGAACGACCCGCAAATGCGCTTCATGAAGGGCGTGATGCTGGCCGATGCGAAGCGCGACGACGAGGCGATCACGGTGTTCCAGAAGCTCACCGAAGACCATCCCGATCTCGCCGAGCCTTACAACAACCTGGCCGCGCTGTACGCCGCGGGTGGCGACTACGCGAAGGCCCGCGCCACACTGGAGCAGGCGCTGCGCACGAATCCGGCCTATGCGACCGCACTAGAGAACCTCGGCGACGTGTATGCCGCGCTCGCGGCGCAGTCATACGAGCGCGCGCTCAAACTTGATTCGGCCAACGTCTCCGTGCCACCAAAGCTCGCGCTGGTGCGCGGGCTGTACAAACCGCGTGTGGCCGCGGCCGCGACTGTGCCGAACTCGGCGAGTTCAGCGGCTTCGGCGGCCGCTCGATAAACGTAAACCACAGACAACGAAAGCGCTCATGACACTGTTTTTTTCACGCTGGATCGGCTGCGCCGCAACCGCGCTCGCCTTGTGCGCCGCACCGTCGGCCTTCGCCCAGAAAGTCAAGCTCGCCACTTCGGCCGGCGACATCGTCATCGAAGTCGATGCCGCCAAGGCGCCGAAGACCGTGGACAATTTCCTGACCTATGTGAAGGCCGGTCACTACAACGGCACGGTTTTTCACCGCGTGATTCCGGGCTTCATGATTCAGGGCGGCGGCATGACCGCCGACATGAAAGAAAAGCAGACGCGTCCGCCGATCGCGCTCGAAAGCAAGAACGGCCTGTCGAACGTGCGCGGCAGCGTCGCGATGGCACGCACCGGCGAGCCGAACTCGGCGACCTCGCAGTTCTTCATCAACGTCAACGACAACGACCGGCTGGATGCCGCCAACGCACGCGACGGCAACGGCTACGCGGTGTTCGGCAAGGTCGTCTCGGGCATGGACGTGGTCGAGAAAATCCGCACAGTTCCGACCGGCAGCAAAGGCCCGCACAACGACGTGCCCAACGCGCCGATCACCATTACACGAGCCACCTTGGAGAAATGAACATGGGCACGCAAATCGACATCGAAACCAGCAAGGGCACGATCCGCATCGAACTCGACGAGGCCAAGGCGCCGGTCTCGTCGAAGAATTTTCTCGAGTACGTCGATGCCGGCCACTACGACGGCACGGTGTTTCACCGCGTGATTCCGGGCTTCATGGTTCAGGGTGGCGGCTTCGAGCCCGGCATGCGCCAGAAGGCCACGAACGCGACGATCACGAACGAGGCCAACAACGGCCTGAAGAACGACAAGTACACGCTGGCGATGGCGCGCACCTCGGTGCCGCACTCGGCGAGCTCGCAGTTTTTCATCAACGCGACCAACAACAACTTCTTGAACTTCACGGCCGAAACCGCTTCGGGCTGGGGCTACGCGGTGTTTGCCAAGGTGGTCTCGGGCACTGAGGTGGTCGACGCGATCGAGAAGGTTCGCACCGGGAGCAAGGGCGGTCACGGCGACGTGCCGCTCGACGACGTGACGATCGTCAAGGCCTCGCGCGTCGGCTGACGCGGAGCGCAGATCGCGAGCCGTGGAGGCACTGCGCGCGTCGCGCGAAATCATGGCGCCGGCCGATTGGCAACGCATCGATTTCATCAGTGACCTGCACCTCGCCGAAGACACGCCGAAGGGCTTCAACGCATGGCGCGGTTACCTGCTGAACACGACGGCCGACGCGGTCTTCATCCTCGGCGACTTGTTTGAGGCCTGGGTCGGTGACGACGCACGCTTCGAGGGCTTCGAGGCGCGCGGCGCAGCGGTGCTGAGCGCGGCTGCGGCGGACCGCAAGCTCTTCTTCATGGTCGGCAACCGCGACTTCTTGCTCGGCGCCGAAATGCTGGCGGCCTGCAGCGTCGAGGCCCTGCCCGACCCAACCGCGCTGTGCGCATTCGATCAGCGCGTGCTGCTGACGCACGGTGACGCGTGGTGCCTCGGTGACCTGCCGTACCAAGCATTTCGCGCGCAGGTGCGCAATCCGGCGTGGCAAGCGCAAGTGCTCGCGCGCCCACTCGCCGAACGACGGCTGATGGCGCGCAGTTTGCGTTCCGAAAGCGAGCGCGCAGCCACTGAACACGGGGGCGTTTGGTTCGACGTCGACGCCCCGACCGCGCTGCGTGCGATGGACGAGAACAACGCGCCGACGCTTGTCCACGGTCATACCCATCGCCCGACCACCGAGGCGCTCGCACCCGGCCGCGTGCGCCATGTGCTGAGCGACTGGACGCTGGACCATGGCCGCGACCACAACCACGCGCCACGCGCCGAAGTCATGCGCTTCGAAGACGGCCGCTGGACGCGCCTGGCGCCGGCCGACGCGGTCGCGTCCGGCACCTGACCCGTGCGCGATTGGCTCAAGCGTTGGCGTGACACGCGCACGCTGGCGCGACGTGCGATTCCCGATGCGCTGTGGCAGCTCACGTTGGCGCGGTTTTCTTTCCTGACCTGGCGCAGCGAAGCCGAGGTCGCGCAACTGCGCGACATGGCGACGCTCTTCCTCGCCGACAAGGAGTTCACCGGCACGCAAGGCCTCACCGTTGACGACGAGATGGCGGTCGCGATCGCCGCCCAGGCTTGCCTGCCCGCGCTTAAGCTGGGCTTGGGTTGGTACGACGGCTTCAAGGGAATCGTCGTGCATGCCGATGCAGTGGTGGCGCGGCGCGAGTTCGTCGACGACGCGGGTGTCGTGCACGCCTACGAAGAAGAACTCTCCGGCGAGGCGATGCACGGCGGGCCGGTGATGCTGGCCTGGCGCGATGTCGATGAGGCAGGTGAATCGGCCGACGTGGGCTACAACGTCGTGATCCACGAGTTCGTGCATGTGATGGACATGCGCGACGGCGACGCCGATGGCGTTCCGCCGTTGCCCGACCGCGCCGCGCGCGATGCCTGGACGGCGATACTCGATGCCGAATTCGAGGCGTTTTGCGAGCGCGTCGATGCCGGGGAAGACACCCTACTTGATCCGTACGCGGCCGAAGCGCCCGAGGAGTTCTTCGCGGTCGCGTCCGAGGCCTTCTTCGTCGCATCGCGCGACTTCGCTGCCGAGCATCCGCGCATGTACGGATTGCTTCGCGGTTTTTTTCAGCAAAACCCCGCCACTCACGTGCCGCGATAGAAAAAGGGGCCGAAGCCCCTTTCTTTACACAACCGCGGCTAGAGCGTTACGCGGTCGCCGGTTCGGCCTTCGGCTTGTCGATCTTCTTGACCGGCTGGATGTCGAGCACCGGCTTGCCATCCGCATCGACATCGACCGTCAAGCGACCGCCGTCGACCAGACGCCCGAACAGCAACTCGTCCGCCAGCGCACGCCGGATCGTGTCCTGGATCAAGCGCTGCATCGGGCGCGCGCCCATCAGCGGGTCGAAGCCTTTCTTCGCGAGCTGCTTGCGCAGCGCATCGGTGAACGTGACCTCCACCTTCTTTTCGCCGAGCTGGCTCTCCAATTGGAGCAAGAACTTGTCGACCACGCGCAAGATGATCTCTTCGTCGAGCGCCTTGAAGCTGACAGTCGCGTCGTGCCGGTTGCGGAACTCGGGGGAAAATAACTTCTTGATGTCGGCCATCTCGTCGCCCTGCTCGCGCGAGTTGGTGAAGCCGATCATGGCCTTGTTCATCGTCTCGGCGCCGGCGTTGGTCGTCATGATGATGATGACGCTGCGGAAGTCGGCTTTGCGCCCGTTGTTGTCAGTCAGCGTGCCGTGGTCCATGACCTGCAACAGCACGTTGAAGACATCCGGGTGCGCCTTCTCGATTTCATCGAGCAACAGTACCGCGTGCGGCTTCTTCGAGACCGCTTCGGTCAGCAACCCGCCCTGGTCGAAACCGACATAGCCCGGAGGCGCGCCGATCAGCCGGCTGACCGCGTGACGTTCCATGTACTCGCTCATGTCGAAGCGAATGAGCTCGACTCCCAAAATGTAGGCGAGCTGCTTGGCAACTTCGGTCTTGCCGACGCCGGTTGGGCCGCTGAACAGGAACGAGCCGATCGGCTTGTCGGGACGGCCCAACCCGGAACGCGCCATCTTGATCGCAGCCGAGATCGCCTCGACGGCCGGCTCCTGGCCGAACACCACGCTGTTCAGATCGCGCTCGAGCGTCTTGAGCTTGCCGCGGTCGTCGTTCGATACGCTGGCGGGCGGGATTCGGGCGATTTTCGCGACGATGTCTTCGACCTCGGCGCGTGTGATGGTCTTCTTCTGCTTGCTCTTGGGCAAGATGCGCTGCGCTGCACCGGCCTCGTCGATCACGTCGATCGCCTTGTCGGGAAGGTGCCGGTCGTTGATGAACTTGGCCGACAACTCGGCCGCCGCCTGGAGCGCGCCAGCGGCGTATTTGACGCTGTGGTGCTCCTCGAAGCGCGACTTCAAGCCCTTGAGGATCTCGACGGTTTCTTCGACCGACGGCTCGACCACGTCGACCTTCTGAAAGCGCCGCGACAGTGCGGCGTCCTTTTCGAAGATGCCGCGGTACTCGGTGAAGGTGGTCGCGCCGATGCATTTCATCGCACCCGAACTCAGCGCCGGCTTGAGCAGGTTGCTCGCATCGAGTGTGCCACCCGAGGCCGCGCCCGCGCCGATCAGCGTGTGAATCTCGTCGATGAACA
>JANLUW010000384.1:0-4411 GCA_031363645.1 Rhizobacter sp.
CGTCGAACGACAGCGTGACCTGGGGTGTGAGTGGATGCGCCTGGCAGGTCAGCACGAAGCCGTTCGCGACTTCGGTTTTGTCGAGCGCGAAGTTGCGCTCCATGCGCACCTCGCCCGCAACCAACTTCGCGCGGCAGGTTCCGCACACGCCCGATGTGCACGAGAACGGCACTTCGAGGCCGGCGGCCGAGGCGGCATCGAGGATGCTGGGCTGGTCTTTGGTGAACGCGATCTCGCGCGAGACACCGTCGCGGATGATCGTGATGCGCGCGGTTTCGGCGTCGCCGGGCTTGGCTTCGTGGATCACCGCGCCCACTTGCTGCGCTTGTGGCGAAGTCGCTTGAATCGCGCCTTGTGGCGCGATGCCAAATCGCTCGATGTGAATTCGCTCCTCGGGCACGCCCGCTGCGAGCAATGCGGCTTCTGCCTCGTCGTTCATCTGGAACGGGCCGCAGATGAACGCGTGGTCGATGCTCGACGCCGGCACGACCGTGCGCAAAAAGTCGCCGATCTTGTCGCGGTTCATCACGCCCATGTTCAAGGGTGCGTCGGTGTGCTCGTCGGAAAACACATGGTGCAGCGTCAGCCGCGTCAGGTACTTGTTCTTGAGATCCTCGATCTCTTCCTTGAACATCGTCGACCTCAGCGCGCGGTTGCCGTAGATCAACGTGAAGCGACTCAGCGGCTCGCGCGCCAGCACGGTCTTCATCGTCGAAAGGATCGGCGTCACGCCGCTGCCCCCGGCGATGCCGACATGGTGGCGGCGCAACATGGGTTCGATCGGCACGAAGAAGCGACCTTGCGGCGCCATCACGCTGATCGTGTCGCCGGGTGCTAGGCGCGCATTGATCCAGTTCGAGAACACGCCGCCCTTGACCTTGCGCACGCCGACGCGCAACTCGCCGTCGTCGACACCGGCGCAGATCGAATACGAACGGCGCAGATCTTGCCCTTCGATCTCCTTGCGCAACGTGAGGTACTGGCCTTGCATGAAGCTGAAGACTTCGCGCAACGCATCGGGTACGTCGAACGAGACAACGACGGCCTCGGTGGTGTCGGGGGACACCGCGCGCACGCGCAGCGGGTGGAAGAGTGTGCTCATGTCGGCGGGGTTCAGATCGGCTTGAAGTGCTCGAACGGCTCGAGGCACGCAAGGCAGCGCCAGGTGGCCTTGCACGCGGTGGAGCCGAAGGCGGAAAGCAGCTCGGTGTTCTGGCTGTTGCAGCGCGGGCAGGTGAGCGGCTTCAGGCGAGGGCGGCCGATGAAGCGGATTGGCACGGCGCGCACGGCGCCGTTCGGTCCTTCGCCGCCGCGCGTCGGCGAGGGTGGCGCGATGCCGTAGGCCAGCAGCTTGGCGCGGCCCTCGGCGCTGATCCAGTCGGTCGTCCTCGCGGGCGCGCGCCGCAGCGTGACGCGCGCGGGGCCCAGTCCGGCGGCGGCGATGGCAGCGAGCACGTCGGCCTCGATCACTTCGGTCGCGGGGCAGCCGGAGTAGGTGGGGGTGAGGACGATTTCCAGGTGGTCGGCGTGCTCGATCACGTTGCGCACGATGCCGAGGTCGCGCACCGAGACGGCGGGGACTTCGGGGTCGAGGACGGTGGCGAGGACTTGCCAGGCGCGCGCCACCGTCTCACTGCCCGCAAGCATCACCACACGCCCTCCGGAAAGCTGCGCTGCAAATGCTGCATTTCGGTCAGGATGTGCCCCATGTGCTCGCTGTGAACACCGCGCGTGCCGGTGCTGCGAAAGCCCGAAGCCTTCGGCACGACGAGGCCGGCCTCGTCGAACACCGTCGTGATTTCGACTAGCCACAATGCGTGCAGGTCGGCCCATCGCGGGCCGAGTTGCACCTCGACCGCATGCTCGTCCACCGCATCGGCACCGAATAATTCGGTGGTGTATCGCCACGCTTCATCGAGCGCGGCATCGATGCGGCGGCGCGACTCTGCTGTGCCATCCGAGAGCCGCACGACCCAATCGGCGGCGTGCTGCTGGTGGTAGCGCACTTCCTTGACCGCTTTGCCGGCGATCGCTGCGACCTCGGCGTCGCTCGATGCGAGCAGCCGCTCCCACAGCAACTTCGACCAGGTCGCGATGAACAGGTTGCGCAGCACCGTGAACGCGAAGTCTCCGCGCGGCAACTCGGCCAAGGTGGCGTTGAAGTAATCGCGCTCGTCGCGCAGGAACGCGAGCTGGTCTTCGTTGTGCCCGCGGCCTTCGAGCTGACCGGCGCGCGTGAGCAGTGCGCGCGATTGGCCGATCAGGTCGAGCGCCATGTTGGCGAGTGCGATGTCTTCCTCCAGCACCGGCGCGTGGCCGCACCATTCGGCCAGGCGCTGCGCGAGGATCAGGTTCGTGTCGGCGATGCGCAGCAGGTACTGCACCCCGGGTGCGCGCTGCAATTGAATCGATGCGGTCATGTGGATGGCTCCGAATGACTCACATGTGATCGAGCGACTTCGGCAGCTCGTAGAACGTGGGGTGGCGGTAGACCTTGTCTTCCGCCGGGTCGAAGTACATCGCCTTGTCGCCCGGGTCGCTGGCGACGATCTGGTCCGAACGCACGACCCACACGCTCACGCCTTCCTGGCGTCGCGTGTACACATCGCGCCCCATCTGGATCGCCATCTTCGCGTCGGCCGCGTGCAGGCTCCCGCAATGCTTGTGATCGAGCCCGGCCTTGCTGCGCACGAACACTTCCCACAGCGGCCACTCCGATTGCGCGTCGACGTTCATGCGGCTTCCTTCATCGCTCGCTTGGTCGCATGCGCCATCGCCGCCTCGCGCACCCACGCGCCGTCGTCCCAGGCCTTCACACGTGCGGCGAGGCGCTCCTTGTTGCACGGCCCGTCGCCAGCGATCACGGCCTTGAACTCGGGCCAGTCGATCGCGCCGTGGTCGTGCGATTGGCGCGCCTCGTTCCACTTCAAGTCGGGGTCGGGCAGCGTCACGCCGAGCAATGCGGCCTGGGGCACCGTCGCGTCGATGAACTTCTGGCGCAGCTCGTCGTTGCTGACGCGCTTGATGCCCCAGCGCATCGACTGCGCGCTGTTCGGGCTCTCGTCGTCGGGTGGGCCGAACATCATGATCGAGGGCCACCACCAGCGGTTCACGGCGTCTTGCACCATGTCCTTCTGCGCCTGCGTGCCCTTCGTCATCATCGTCAGCAGCGCCTCGTAACCCTGGCGCTGGTGGAAGCTTTCTTCGCGGCAGATGCGGATCATCGCGCGTGCATACGGCGCGTACGAGCACCGGCAGATCGGCACTTGGTTCATGATCGCCGCGCCGTCGACGAGCCAGCCGATCGTGCCCATGTCGGCCCAGCTCAGCGTCGGGTAGTTGAAGATCGAGCTGTACTTGGCTTTGCCGGTGTGCAGCGCGTCGAACAACTGATCGCGGCTCGTGCCGAGCGTTTCGGCAGCGGCATACAGATAAAGGCCGTGGCCGCCTTCGTCTTGTACTTTCGCGAGCAATATCGCCTTGCGCTTCAACGTGGGCGCGCGCGAAATCCAGTTGCCTTCGGGCAGCATGCCGACGATCTCGGAGTGCGCGTGCTGGCTGATCTGGCGCACCAGCGTTTTGCGGTAGTGCTCGGGCATCCAGTCTTTCGCCTCGATGAAGTCGCCAGCGTCAATGCGGGCATCGAAGCGTTCCTGCAGCTGCAGGTCTTCGGCGGAGCGGAGAGCCCTGGGCACTTCGTCTTTGGCCACCGTGTCCATCGCTTGGGTGTACATCGCGTTTTTCCTTTACTTGGGTCGTTTGTCGATCACGCGCCGGGCCTTGCCGGTCAGCGTGCGTTCGATCGAGTCGGGCGTCAGCACCTTCACGCGCGTCGAGATGCCGACCAAAGTCTTCACGCGGCGCTGCACCCAACCGGCGATTTCGACCGCATCGCCATCGGCGCCGGGTTGCATTTCACAGTGCACCTCGATCTCGTCGAGCAGCCCGTCGCGGCTCACGTGCAGCTGGTACTGCCCCGAGAGCTCGGCGTGTGCCAGCACGATCTCCTCGATCTGGGTCGGGAAGACGTTGACGCCGCGAATGATCAGCATGTCGTCGCTGCGGCCGACGATTTTGCCCATGCGGCGGAACGCGCGTGCGGTCGGCGGCAACAGGCGTGTGAGGTCGCGCGTGCGGTAGCGAACCATCGGCATCGCTTCTTTTGTCAGCGACGTGAACACGAGTTCGCCTTCGCTGCCGTCGGGCAGCACTTCACCGGTCTCGGGGTCGATGATCTCGGGCAGGAAGTGGTCTTCCCACACGACCGGGCCGTCCTTGGTTTCAACGCACTCGCTCGCCACGCCGGGGCCCATCACTTCACTCAGACCGTAGATGTCGACCGCGTCGATGCCGGCCTTGCCCTCGATCTCGCGGCGCATCGCTTCGGTCCACGGTTCGGCGCCGAAGATGC
>JANLUW010000397.1:0-7508 GCA_031363645.1 Rhizobacter sp.
CAGCGTGCCGAGCACCAACGAACCCGAGGCGGTGAAGAAGGCGATCTTCAGCGAGAGCCACAGGCCGCTGAGCATCTCTTCGTCGCCGGCCAGTTTCACGTACCACTTGAGCGTGAACCCCTTCCAGAGGTTCGGCACCGGCGAGTCGTTGAACGAATAGACGACCAGCGCGATGATGGGCAGGTACAGAAAGAAGTAGCCCGCGCTGAGCCAGCCCCGGCTGAACCAGCGGGCGAAGCCAGCGCCACTGAGGCGCGAACGCTTGGCGCTGATCACTTGGATTTCTCCAGCTCTTCCGCCTGATAGCGGTTGAAGACGGCCAGCGGCACGATGATCAGCAAGACCATCACGACCGCGACGGTCGAGGCCATGGGCCAGTCGTTGTTGCTGAAGAACTCGTCCCACAGCACGCGACCGATCATCAAGGTCTCGGGCCCGCCGAGAAGTTCGGGCGTCACGAACTCGCCGATGCACGGAATGAACACCAACATCGAGCCCGCGATGATGCCGGCCTTCGACAGCGGCACGGTGATGCGCCAGAACGCCTGCCAAGGCGTGGCACCGAGGTCGGCTGCGGCTTCGAGCAGGCGCAGGTCCATCTTCGCCAGGTTGGAGTACAGCGGCAGGATCATGAAGGGCAGGTAGCTGTAGACCATGCCGATCACGAGCGAGAAGGGCGTGTTCATGAACTTGCCTGGAGCGCTGGTCATGCCTGTGAACACGAGCAGGCTGTCGGCATGCAGCCAGACCAGCCACTGCCAGACCCAGCCGTTTTCGTCGAGCAAGCCCTTCCAGGCGTAGACCCGCAACAGGAAGGAGGTCCAGAAGGGCAACATCACCAGCATCAGCAACGCCGGCTGGACGGTGGCCTTCGCGCGTGCCATGAAGTAGGCGAACGGATACGCAATCACCAGGCAGATGATCGAGGTGATCGCTGCGTACTTGAGGCTGGAGAGATAGGTCTTCCAGTAGAGGCTGTCCTCGGTCAGCGACACGTACGTGTTGCCGCGCAGGCTGAGTTGCGCGGCGCCGTCCTTGAACGTCAGGATGTCGTTGACCCGGATCGCGCCCATCTCGGAGACGCTGTACTTCAGCACGATCAGGAACGGCACCAAAAAGAAGAGCAACAACCAGAGGTAGGGCGCACCGATCACCGCAGTGCGGCCACTGACGTACCGGCCGAGTCGGGACGGCTTGGTCATTGCGTCAGCACCACTTGCGCAGAGTCCGACCAGGACGCCCAGGCGGTGTCGCCCCAGGTCAGTTGGTCGCCCCGGTAGCGGGCAACGTTGCTCTGGCTCACCTTCAGCGTGGCACCGCTGGCCAGCGCCAACTGGTAGACCGTGAAGCTGCCGAAATACGAGAGGTCGCGAATCGTGCCTTGCAGGCGGTTGTGCGGCGCGTGGCCGTCGTCCGGCGGGTCGCGCTGGAGGTTGATCTTCTCGGGGCGCACCGCCACGCTTAAGGTCATGCCCTCGGTGCCGGTGATGCCGTGACCGATGTAGTGACTGCAGTCGGCGCATTCGATGATGACGTGATCGACCTCGTCTTTGACCAGCTTGCCCTCCATCATGTTGACGTTACCGATAAAGTCGGCGACGAAGCGGGTCGCGGGGGTTTCGTAGATATCGCCGGGCGCGCCGACCTGCAAGATGCGGCCTTCGCTCATCACCGCGATCCGCGAGGCCATCGTCATCGCCTCTTCCTGGTCGTGCGTGACCATGACGCAGGTCACGCCGACCTCTTCGATGATGCGCACCAGTTCGATCTGTGTTTCTTCGCGCAGCTTTTTATCGAGCGCGCCGAGCGGCTCGTCGAGCAGCAGCAACTGCGGCTGCCGGGCCAGGCTGCGTGCGAGCGCGACGCGCTGCTGCTGGCCGCCGGACAACTGGTGAGGCTTGCGCTGGGAAAACTTGCCGAGTTGCACCAGCTTGAGCATCGCCTCCACGCGCGCCGTGAGCTTGTCTCGGGGCATGGCTTGGCGGCGCAGCCCGAAGGCGATGTTCTCCCACACCGTGAGGTGCGGGAACAGCGCGTACGACTGGAACATCATGTTGATCGGGCAGTCGTACGGCGGCAGGTTGGCGAGGTCCACGCCGTCGAGAAATATGCGGCCCGACGTCGGCGTGTCGAAGCGCCCCAGCATGCGCAGCAGGGTCGTTTTGCCGCAGCCCGACGAGCCCAGCAGCGCGAAGATCTCGCCCTTGGCGATGTTGAGAGAGACGTCGTTGACGGCCTTGTAGCCGCTGAAATCCTTGACGACGTTCTCCATCCTCAGGTAGCCGCCGTCTGTATCGCGCATGGCGACTCCGTCGATCGCCTTCGGAGCGCTCACAAACCGGTCTTGAACGAGGTGTAGAGCCGGGTCATGGTGCGGCGAATGTCGTTCGTCAACGCATCGGGGTTGGCCATGTTTTTCATGTCGGCATCGGTCACGAAGACGGTTCGGTTGTTCGCGATTTCGGGCTTGACGAACTTGCGTGATTCCTTGTTTGGGTTCGCGTAGAACACCTTGTTCGTCAGGCCCGCCGCGACTTCAGGGCGGGCGATGTAGTTGATCCACTTGAGCGCGTTGCCCGGGTGCGGTGCATCGGTCGGGATCGCCATCGTGTCGAAGAACAGCACGCCGCCGGTCGACGGGATCAGCGCCTGGATGTTCTGCCCGGTCTTGCCCTCAATCGCCCGGCTGCGCGCGATGTTGATGTCACCCGACCAGCCGAGTGCCACGCAGATCGAGCCGGTGGCCATGTCGTTGATGTAGCCCGACGAGCTGAACAGCGTCACGCTGGAGCGGACCGACTTGAGCAGTGGCGCCACGCCGGCGTAGTCGCTCTGGTTGCGGCTGAACGCCGGCTTGCCCAGGTAGTGCAGCGCGGCGGGGATGGTGTCGGTCGCAGAGTCGAGAAACGACACGCCGCATGATTTCAGCTTAGAGATGTACTCCGGCTTGAAGACCAGGTCCCACGCATTTGCCGGCATCGGCATGCCACCGAGCGCGGCCTTGACCTTGTCGACGTTGATGCCCACCGTGGTGAAACCCCACAACCAATTGACCAGGTATTGGTTGCCTGGGTCGAGCGCCGCGAGTTGGGTCTGGATCACCGGGTCCATGTTCTTCAGGTTGGGCAGCGCCGCCTTGTCGAGCTTGCGCAGCAAACCGCCGTCGGCCTGGATCTTGGCCCAGTAAGACGACGGCACGACGACGTCGTAGCCCGTCTTGCCCGCGACCAACTTGGCGTGCAGGATTTCGTTGCTGTCGAAGACGTCGTAGCGAACCTTGATGCCGGTTTCTTTTTCGAAATTGGCGATCGTGTCGTCGGCGATGTAGTCGGACCAGTTGTAGATATTCAGTATTTTCTCTTCCTCCTGCGCATTCGCCGGCCCGGCAAAAAGCAGCGCGGCAGTGGCAGAGATAGCGAGCGACGTCATCCGGAGCAATGCGTTGAACATCTGTTTCATGGCGCGTCCTTGTCGAGGTAAAAAAAGGTCGGGTGAGTCGGTAAGTCAAAGCCAGCCGTGGCGAGTGGCATCGGCCAGCGTCAGGTCCAGGCAGCGGCGGATCAGCGTCATCATCTCGTCGATTTGCGCGCGTGTGATGACGAGCGGCGGCGCGACGATCATGCGGTCGCCGACGGCTCGCATGATCAAACCGTTGCCGAAACAGTGGCCGCGGCAAACCATGCCGAGACCGAGCGTTTCGTCGAACAGCGCGCCGGTGGCTTTGTCTTTGACCAACTGCACCGCGCCCATCAGGCCGCAGGTTTGCACCTCGCCGACCAGCGGGTGATCGGTGAGCGCCGCGAAATGCTGCGCCAAATAAGGGCCGGTCTGGTCGCGAACCGTCTCGACGATGTGATCGTTTTGCAGCACCCGGATGTTCGCCAGCGCCACTGCGCAAGCCACAGGGTGGCCCGAGTAGGTGTAGCCGTGATTGAACTCGCCGCCTTGCTCGATCAGCACCCTGGCCACACGCTCGCCGACCATCACACCGCCCAGCGGGATGTAGCCCGAGGTCACGCCTTTGGCGAAGGTCATCAAGTCGGGCTTGAAGCCGAAGCGCTCGCAGCCGAACCAATGGCCGGTGCGGCCGAAGCCGCAGATGACTTCGTCGGAGACGAGCAGCACACCGTACTTGTCGCAGATGCGCTGGATCTCGGGCCAGTAGGTCTCGGGCGGCACGATTACGCCGCCTGCGCCTTGCACTGGTTCGCCGATGAAGGCGGCAACCTTGTCGGCGCCGACTTCGAGGATCTTTTCCTCCAGCCAGCCGGCGGCCTTCAGGCCGAACGCGTCTCGACTCATGCCCCGCCCATGCTCGAACCAGAAGGGCTGCTCGATGTGCACGATGCCCGGAATCGGCAGCCCGCCTTGCGCGTGCATGCCGCTCATGCCGCCGAGCGAGGCGCCGGCCACGGTCGAGCCGTGGTACGCGTTCTTGCGGCTGATGATGAAGCTGCGCTCGGGTTGGCCAAGCACGTCGAAGTAGCGCCGCACCATGCGCACGATGGTGTCGTTGCCCTCGGAGCCGGAGCCCGAGAAAAAAACGTGCTTAAACTGCGGTGGCGTCACTTCGGACAGCAGTTCGGCGAGTTCGATGGCGGGCGGTGTCGCGGTCTGGAAAAAGCTGTTGTAGAACGGCAGCACGGTCATCTGCTTCGTGGCCGCGTCAATCAACTCTTTGCGGCCGTAGCCGACGTTGACGCACCACAGGCCCGACATCGCGTCGAGGATGCGGTGGCCGTCGCTGTCGCGCAGGTAGATGTTGTCGGCCGAGACGATCACGCGCGAACCTTTGTTCGCGAGCGATTTGAAGTCGGTGAACGGGTGCAGGTAGTGGGCCGAGTCGGCGGCCTGCCACTGCTGGGTAGTTCGTTGTGCGATGCGGCTCATGGTCGTGTCCTCAAACGTGCAGCAGCAGGTGCTCGCGCTCCCACGGCGAAATCACTTTCATGAACTCGTCGTGCTCGATTTCCTTGACCTCCGAGTACACGGTGATGAACTCCTTGCCGAGCACGTCGTGCAGGTCTTTCTCGTCGGCGAGCCAGCCGAGCGCCTCGCTCAAGCTGCGCGGTAGGCCGAAGGCCGACAGGTATGCATCGCCCTTGCATTCGGGCGCCGGCTCTATTCTGTTTTTCATGCCGAGGTAGCCGCAGGCCAAGGTCGCGGCGAGCGCGACATACGGGTTCGCGTCGGAGCCGATCACGCGATTCTCGACGCGCCGTGCAGCTGCCGTGGCCACCGGGGATCGGATGCCGACGGTGCGGTTGTCGATGCCCCACTCGATGTTGATCGGTGCGGCCTTGCCGCGCACCAGCCTGCGGTAAGAATTGACGTACGGCGCGTACAAGGCCATCGCCGCCGGCGTGTACTTTTGCAGGCCGCCGATGTACCAGTAGAACTCCTTGCTCGGCGTGCCGTCTTCGTTGCTGAAGATGTTCTTCCCAGTCAGTTTGTTGACGATGCTCTGGTGCACGTGCATCGCGCTGCCCGGCTCGTTGGCGATCGGTTTGGCCATGAACGTGGCGAACATGTTGTGGCGCATCGCCGCTTCGCGCAGCGTGCGCTTGAAGAAGAACACTTCGTCGGCCAACCCGAGCGGGTGGGCGTGGAAGAAATTGATTTCCATCTGGCCCGCGCCGACCTCGTGGATCAGCGTGTCGACGTTCAACTCCATCTTTTCGCAGTAGTCGTAGACGTCTTCGAACAGCGGGTCGAATTCGTTCACGGCATCGATCGAGTAGCCCTGGCGCGAGGTTTCCGCGCGACCGCTGCGGCCGACCGGCGGCTTCAGCGGCACATCGGGGTCGGTGTTGCGCGCGACGAGGTAGAACTCGACCTCGGGCGCAACCACTGGCTCCCACCCCTCGGCGGCGAACAGGTCGCAGACTTTGCGCAAAACCGAACGCGGCGCGAACGGGATCAACTGGCCGTCACGGTCGTAGCAGTCGTGGATGACTTGAGCGGTCGGGTCGCTGGCCCACGGCACGATCCGCACGGTCGACGGATCGGGCCGCAGGTGCATGTCGCGGTCGGTTGGGTGGATCACGTCGTAGTACGGGCCGTCTTCGGGGAACTCACCTGTCACGCCGATCGCAACGGTCGCTTCGGGCAGGCGCATGCCGCGGTCTTCGGTGAATTTTTCGCGCGGCAGGATCTTGCCGCGGGCGACGCCGGTGAGGTCGGGCACGAGGCATTCGATCTCGGTAACGCGGCGTTCGTCGAACCACGCCTCCAAATCGCTGAATGTGAAATTACTTTTGTCTTGCATGCAACACCTGGGTCGTTGGGTGCGCCGCCGCGTTGGTTGACGCGGTAGCGTCGAAATACGATCTTTTGGTGCGAGTAAAGTGCCCGCAAAAAGCGCGCCTAACGATCAGGGTCGGGGGGTTCGGGCTCCCGGCGCCGCTCTCGCGAAGAACGACGCTGCCGATCGCGGAAGACCTCGCAGGCCGCGCCGAATGCCTTGAAAAGGCGCAGCGAGACGTCATTGCTCGCCGCCTGCCACTCGGGGTGCCACTGCACGCACAGGTTGAAGCCGCGCGCATCACTGACCGAAAACGCTTCGACGAGACCATCGGGCGCGAGTGCCTCGACGCGCAAGCCGGGCGCGAGCCGGTTGATGCCTTGCCCGTGGACCGAATTGACACGGATGCGCGGCTCGCCGAGCACGATCGCGAGCACGCCGCCGGATTGCAGGATCACGTCGTGCGCCGGCCCGTACTGAACTTCGACCGAAGCGTCGCTGGTGCCGCGGTGGTCGTGCTGGCCGGGCAACTCTTGCACGGCCTGGTGGAGGCTGCCGCCGAGCGCGACATTGGTCTCCTGAAAGCCACGGCAAATCGCGAACAGGGGCAGGCCGCGTGCCAGCACTTTGGGGATCAGCGGCAGGGTCCAGGCATCGCGGTCGAGGTCGAGTGGTAACTGCGCGTCGTGCACGGCCTCGTCGAAGTGAGCAGGGTCAACGTTTGATGCCGAGCCGGTCAGCAACACGCCGTCGGCGATGTCGAGCAGCGCGTCGAGTTCGTCCAACTCGGCGGTCGGCACGATCAGCGGCTGGCATCCGGCGAGGCGCACCGCATCGATGTATTTTTTGCCCGCGACATGAAACGGGTGCTGACCCACCATGCGATTGCAGGCCGGCACCAGCACGATCGGTTTGCGGGGCGCGCTCATCACAGCAAGTCTCTCAAGCGGTAGTAGGCCATGCCCATCACGAGCGCCGGTGTGCGCAGCAGCCGGCCGCCGGGAAAGGGGCGGTGCCTGATGCGGGCGAAGGTGTCGAAGCGCTCGGCGTCACCGGCGATCGCCTCGGCCACCAAGCGGCCTGCGAGGCCGGTCAACGCCAAGCCATGGCCCGAGAAGCCGTGCAGGTAGTAGACGTTGGCGTGCTCGCCTGCCAGCCGGCCGAAGTCGGGCGCGCGGTTCATCGAAATGTCGACGAAGCCGCCCCACGAGAACTCGATTTTCGTGTCGGCGAGTTGCGGGAAGGTGGCGGCCATGCGCTTTTG
>JANLUW010000412.1:0-2509 GCA_031363645.1 Rhizobacter sp.
GCAGTTGAAGTCGGTAGCAGGCTGTTGAAGAACCCATGCAAAGTCGAGTCTCTTCCGTGACTGCAATGCTCACTCAGCGCTCAATTGTTGGATTCTCTGACTCGGCGCGGCTTTTGACTTGCCGTTGTTCGATGGATTCCCGAGACTCGACGCGTTCTTCGCTCATTTCCAGCACCTCAGGCGCCCAGCGCGTCGAGATTTTGCAGTCTCGTGATGTTGTAGGCAGCCATGGTCAAGGTGAACGCCTGGTTGACCTTGTCCAGCCCTCTGACCATCACTTGTCGCATTCGACCGACCACCTTCGCCCATCCGAAGCACTGCTCGATGCACTTCCTTTTGCGCTGACTGATCTCGTAGCCAACGTGTCGCGTGGTCCGGCCATCGACGGCGCGGCATGCCTGTACGAACCCCCGGGTGTCGTAGGCCTTGTCCGCTCCGACGGTGATGTGCTTTTCGCGCACCGCGAGTTCCCCGAGCATCTCGGCCGCTGCATCGCGCTCGGCCGTTTCCGTCGCCTTCGTGGTCTGCACGTTGACCACCAGCCCGTGGCGGTTGTCAGTGGTCACATGCCCGAGGAAGCTGGCCATGTCCACCGTGGCGTTGAAGAGGTCGATCGCGATGTCGTTGTCGATCATGCGTTCGCGGTTCTTGCTGAACACCGAGTGGATCCATACCGAGTCGTCGATCGACAGGCCAACGAACCAGCGGAACAGCAAGTTGTAGTTGATCTGCTCGACGAGCTGTCGCTCGCTGCGAACGCTGTAGAGCACCTGAAGCATCATGGCCCGTACGAGCTTCTCGGGAGCAATGCTGGGGCGACCTGCCTTGACGTCGAACTCGCACATGGACGAGAACTTCCCGTCCATCTTGGCAAGCGCTTCGTTCATCGAGCTCCGGATCGGTCGCAACGGGTGGCTCGCCGGAACAAAGTCCTCCAGCCTCACCGTAGAAAACAAGCTCTCGTTGTATCCGTCAGTGCCTCGCAACGCAGTCCCCGATCTGTTCAACATCGCATTTGTCGGGCGAATGTCGAGGTTCTTCAACAGCCTGCTAAACCTTGACGCTGTGCGTTTATATCGGTGGCACCGGACGAGGCGGCAGTGGGCACCGTGCTTCATTGATAGAAAGATCGACCCAGTGATTGAGCCCTGTGGGCGATATGAATATCAGTGCTGGGTCGTAACGCGAACTTATCAAGTCTTCGTCAATACTTCGCCGGTGCCGCCTTGATGGCTCCCGGTTCAGCGCTTGGACTCCGGACTCCCCTGCGAAACAAAGATCCCTGCCATGAGAATCACAATCACTTTTTGCATGGCGGCCGTCGTGCTCAGCGGCTGCGCCCATTTCGAGCCGCGAGCGATTGCTCCGGCTGCTGCCGCGTCCGCCTACGAAGCACGCACGCTGGACGGCGCCGAACTGCACACCTTCATTCAGCAGAACATTCGCCGCGAGCCCGACAGCTGGCCGCCAGCACAATGGGACTACGAGCTGCTGACGCTCGCGGCGCTCTACTACCACCCCGAACTCGATGTCGCGCGCGCGAAGTGGAGCGTGGCCCAGGCGGGTTCGCAGACTGCCGGCATGCGGCCGAACCCGACGCTCAACTTGAACGCACAGCAAACGCCGAGCACGCCCAACGGGACATCGCCGTGGACGCTCGGCCTGAATCTCGACATCCCGATCGAAACGGCCGGCAAGCGCGGCTATCGCGTCGAGCAGGCAAACCATCTTTCCGAAGCTGCCCGCCTGGCGATCGCCGGTACCGCGTGGCAAATTCGGAGCCGCGTTCGCGGCGTGTTGCTGGAGCTCGAGATCACTCTGCAAACCCGCGAAGCCTTGCGGCAGCAGCAACGCTGGCAACAAGACAACGTGGGCTTGCTCGAACGTCGCCTGACCGTCGGCATGGCCTCGACGCCAGAGGTCACGCAGGCCAGAATTGCGCTGGCTCAAAACGTCCTCGCGCTCGGCGACAGCGAACGGCGCCTGTTCGACGCGCGCATCCGTCTGGCGGGCGCATTGGGGCTGAGCAGCAAGGCGCTGGACCGGGTCGAGATCTCGCCGCCGTCCTTGAGCGAATTCGCCGCGCTGCCGGCCGACGAACTGCGCGCGCAGGCCTTGCTCCAGCGCCCCGATACGCTGGCTGCGCTGGCGGAGTACGCCGCCAGCCAGAGTGCGCTGCAACTCGCAATCGCAAACCAGTACCCCGACGTTCACCTGGGGCCAGGCTACACCTGGGATCAAGGCGTCAAGAAATGGTCGCTCGGCTTGTCGCTGGTGCTCCCGGTGATGAACCAGAACCAGGGGCCGATCGCCGAGGCCAAAGCGAAGCGGGACCAGGCGGCGGCGGTCTTCAACGCCACCCAGGCACGCGCCATCGGCGAGATCGAGGCCGCGCTCGGCGACAGCGAACGGCGCCTGTTCGACGCGCGCATCCGTCTGGCGGGCGCATTGGGGCTGAGCAGCAAGGCGCTGGACCGGGTCGAGATCTCGCCGCCGTCCTTGAGCGAAT
>JANLUW010000429.1:0-7786 GCA_031363645.1 Rhizobacter sp.
GTATCGAGCCTGTTGGAACCTTAATCGGTTTCGCCGAGCACGACAACCTTGACTTCCACGACGACATCGGTGTGCGGCGAAACGCTCACGGTGTGTTCGCCAACGATCTTCAGCGGGCCGTTGGGCAGGCGGACTTGTGACTTCGTGATCCTGAAGTCGATGCGGGTCAGCGCATCGGCAATGTCGGCATTCGTAACCGAGCCGAACAGGCGCCCGTCGACGCCCGCCTTCTGCGTGATGTGCACAGTGCGCCCGCTCATCTTCTCGCCTAGCGCGTTCGCCGCAGCGAGCTTTTCGGCCGCGGCCTTCTCGAGCTCGGCACGCTTGACCTCGAATTCCTTGATCGCTGATTCGGTGGCCCGACGTGCCGCACGTTGCGGGATCAGGAAATTGCGGGCGTAACCGTCTTTCACCCGGACGACATCACCGAGGTTACCGAGGTTGGCGACTTTTTCCAGCAGGATGATTTGCATGGTGTTGCTCCTCAGACCTTGTGTTGGTCGCTGTACGGCAACATCGCCAGGAAACGCGCGCGCTTGATGCACGTCGTCAGCTGGCGCTGGAAGAATGCGCGCGTGCCGGTCAGGCGGGCGGGCGTGATCTTGCCGTTTTCACCGATGAAGTCGCGCAGCGTGTCGATGTCTTTGTAGTCGATCTGCTTGACGCCGGTGACCGTGAAGCGGCAAAAGCGCTTGCGACGGAACAGCAACGATTGGGTATTTCGCTTGGGTTTGCGGTCCTTGGAGAACCGGCCTTTTCCGCGTGGTGGGGGCATATCTACACCTCATTCAATTTAACAGTGAGCGGATCGACTTCGAAGTTCAATCCAGCTCGGTTACATGAAACACGACACCTCGGCCGTTGCGCTGCGAACCCAAGAAGCCGACAAAGCCGTGTGTGCTTCCCAACTCCAGCTTCTCGACACGCGCTGTGATGTCACCGATCGCTCGCGCCCGAATATCGAACCAAATCTTGCGGGGCTTGCCGTCTTGCGTGACCTCCGATTCGTGCTTCAGGCTCAAATCGAGGGCCGGCAAACCGGCGGGTGTGTATCGCAGTGCGCCTCGCTCCACCAGTTGCGCAGTCAGAACCAGCCGGTTCATTCAGCGCTTCAGTGGCAGCAACGGTGCCGGCATCCTCAGGCCGAAGCCTCCTGTGGCGGGCGCTCTTGACGTTCGGCGCGTTCCGGGCGGTCGCCGCCACGGTCACCACGATCACCGCGGTCACCACGCTCGGGCGGCGGAGACGACTTGCGCGAATCTTCACGCTCGACCATCTTCATCATTACCGACGGCCCGGCCACGGCCTCGTCTTGCAAGACCGTCAGGTGGCGAATGACGGCGTCGTTGAAGCGGAAGCCGGTCTCCAGCTCCACCAGCACTTCCTTGCTGCACTCGATGTTGAGGCAGAGGTAGTGGGTTTTCGCGAGCTTTTGGATCATGTAGGCCATCTGGCGACGACCCCAGTCTTCCACGCGGTGGACTTTGCCGCCGCCAGCGGTGATCACACCCTTGTAACGTTCCAGCATGGCCGGAACCTGTTCGCTTTGATCCGGGTGGATCAGCAGAACGATTTCATAGTGACGCATTGAATCTCCTTGTGGGTACCGCGGCGCACTCTTGTCAGAGAAGCGGTCTGCAGTGATTGAGCCACCCCGAAGCGTCAGGCCCGGGTGTGGCAAGGTCAGCCTTAGATTGTAGCCCGACGCGACCCGTGAACCTCATGCGCGCGGGCCGGGGTGCCTCAAGCTATGCGTGAAGGCGCGCGCCTCGGCCGAGGGCGGCGGCGTCAGCAGGCTGACGACCACGCACGCACCAAACCCGATCGGCACGCCGAACACGCCGGCCGAGACCGGCAATATGCCCCACCACAAATCGACCGGCACGGTCACGCCTAACAGCGCACGCAACCAGGCTTCGTTGCGGATCAGGTAGTACAAAGTGACCCCGAGCCCGCCGGCCATACCGCCCAGCGCGCCCCAGCGGTTCGCGCGGCTCCAGAAGATCCCGAACACCAGCGCCGGGAAGAACGCGGAGGCCGCGATCGAGAACGCTGCGGTCACCAGGAACAGGATGTCTGCAGGCCGCTGCGCCGCCACGGCCGCTGCCGCCAGTGCGGCCACCAGCAGCAGCACTTTCGAGACCGTCACCCGCCGCGCGCTCGACGAATTTGGCCCCGGCAATTTGTAGTACAGGTCGTGCGACAGCGCGTTGCTGATCGTCAGCAGCAAGCCATCGGCGGTCGACAGCGCTGCCGCGAGCCCGCCGGCCGCGACCATGCCGGTGACAACATACGGCAGCCCGGCGATCTCGGGCGTGGCGAGCACGATCAGGTCGCTGCCGATGCGGATCTCGCCCAACTGCAGGATGCCGTCGCGGTTGATGTCGATCACCGAAACGAGCGCCGGGTCTATACGCGTCCAGCTCGCGATCCACGCGGGCAGCCGGTCGAATGGCACGCCGACCAGCCCGTTGAAGACCTCGAACTTGACCAGCACCGCGAGTGCCGGCGCCGTCAAGTAAAGCAGCAGGATGAAGAACAGCGACCACGCGACCGATTCGCGCGCCGCTTTCACCGACGGCGTCGTGTAGCTGCGCATCAAGATGTGCGGCAGCGCGGCGGTGCCGACCATCAGGCAAAAGACGAGTGCGATGAAGTTGCGGCGAGAGTCGTCGAAGGCCTTGCGCTGCGCTGCATCGCCGTTCGGGTCGCCAGCGAACTGCTGGGCGTGCAAAGGCATGCCGGCCAACGGCTGCGAGCGAGCCTCGTTGGCAACCTGTGCGCGGGTCCACGCTTCACGCGCAGCCGCTTCGGATTTCGGCTGGGTCGCAAGCGCCTTGTCAGCGATTTGAATTTCGCGCAGCGGCGCGTTGCCCGCTTTCAGTTCGCGTGCACGTTGCTGCGCCTGCGCCCGATCGGCGACGAGCGCGGCCGGCACGTCTTTCAACTTGCTCGCGAACTCGTCGGCACGGGCCTTGAACAGCGCGCGCACTTCGAGCTCTTTCGGGTCGTACAACAACTGTTGCTCGCGCACGCTGACCTTCGCGAGTTGCTGGCCGACGACCAGTTGCGGCACTGGCACACCGGTCTGCTTTATCGATAGCCACACCACCGGTATCAGGTAAGCGATCACAAGAATGATGTACTGCGCCACCTGCGTCCAGGTGACTGCGCGCATGCCACCGAGGAACGAACACACCAACACGCCGCCCAGCCCCAGAAAAATGCCAAGCACGAAATCGACACCGGTGAGCTGCGTTGTGATCAACCCCACACCGTAGATCTGCGCCACAAGGTAGACAAACGAGCACAAGATCGCCGCCAACAGCCCAATCAGCCGCGGCAGGCGCCCGCCGTAGCGCGCCGCCAAAAAATCGGGGATCGTGTACTCGCCGAATTTGCGCAGGTAAGGCGCGAGCAACACCGCGACCAGCACAAAGCCGCCGGTCCAGCCGATCACGTACGCGAGACCGCCGTAGCCTTGCAAATACAACGTGCCGGCCAGGCCGATGAACGATGCGGCCGACATCCAGTCGGCGGCCGTTGCCATGCCGTTGTACATCGCCGGCACGCGCCGGCCGGCAACGTAGTACTCGGCCGCATCGGTCGTGCGGCTGACGATGCCTATCGCGGCGTAGAGGCCGACTGTCGCGAGCAAGAAAACCACGCCGATCCAGCGCCGCGGCAAGCCGGTCTGCTCTACCACCGCGAGTAACGCGACGAAAGCGATGAAGCCAACGGTATAGCGCAGGTAGATGCGGTTCAGCCGGTGCTCGAAGCCAGTGGCCAGTGCGCTTGCCATCTCAATTGCCCTCGGCCGAACCGTGCTCGCGGTCGAGGCGGTTCATCGTATGCGCGTAGACGCAAACCAGGGTCAAGTAGACCACCGGCGCCCCTTGCGATGCGACCCAAAAACTGAATGGCCAGCCGAGCACGATACCGTTCAGGTCGCGCGCGAAGTACGCTACGCCGAAGGTCACCACGAACCACACGGCGAGCAGTGCCGCGGTGACACGCTGGCCGAGCTGCCAGTGTCGGCGCGCTGCGTCAGCGACGGGCATGCTGGGCCGCGACGATCGGGTCGGCAGGGTGGTTCGACAAGGCGCACACAAGCATGGCGTATTGTGCAATTAGCCGCGCACACGATCGTGGACCATCGGAATGCAAACGCTGGGGGATTCCAACCGGCGCCGAGCTGTGTCAGCATGCTTGCGATGCATCCACCCAATTTGGCCTGCGGGCCGGCAACGGACATGACGCCATGAGCAGCACGAGCACCGCCGGTTCTTCGCCCACCAGCAACGAGTCTTCAGACGCGTGGCAAGCGACCCGCGCCCAAACCTCGCTCGCGACGCAATTTCTCAACGACCCGAACGAGTACCTCGCGCCAGAAAGGCAAGACGACATCGGCCGCCAGACCGGCGTCAACGAACGTGAGCTGTTCGTCTCATGTGCGCCCGATCTGGCAATGCAGCAGCAGTTCGAGCACTTGCATCCCGAGTTCATCGCGATCCACGACATCGCGACCACCTCGTCACGCAAATTGCTCGTCGGCATCGCCGCAGCGAGCGCGCGGGCGCTGCAAAAGCTCGTGATCCGGCGACAAGGCTACGGTACGGCGCTCGCGACGCTCGAGTTCATCGAACTGCCCACGGCCGACGGCAGCACGCTGCGCATGTACTCGACCGAGGCCGATGCCGACACCGCCTCGCGGCACGGCCTGGCGCGCATGCTGCTGGCGTACAGCCGGCTAGGCGTCATGATGGTCGGCGACCTGCCTGGCCACTCGATCGCGTCGGCCCTGAAGCCCTTTCATGATTTCATGGTCACGGGGCCGTGGCCGAACCGTCAGATGTTGCTGCTGCCACTGGCCACCGGCAGCACGCTCGTGGCGCAGGGCATGGAGATGGCGCGCGGCACCGGCGTCAACGTGCACACCACCCCGCGGGTCACACGGCCAGCCGACGCTTGGGGATTCATCAATGGCACTTGGAGTCGCCTGCGCGAGTACGCCGGGCCCGATGGCCGGCGTGTGCCGGCGCTGGCCGGTGCGCCGAGCACGACCCCGGTTTCGGGCGAGCGGCCCGCCGGCGGCGAATTCAACGCTACCGTCGAACGCCGCGGTCCGGACCGGCTGGCCATGCGCCCAATGCCCGCTGTGCCCTCGGCCGCCACCCGCGCCGCAGCCCCGAAGGGCTTGCTCGATCGCTACGTGCATCAACTCAGCGAACTGCCCGGCATGGTCAGCTGCTGCATTTTCGACGTGGCCAGCGGCCTTGAAGTGACGCACGCGGGCGCCAGCCCCGGCGCCGCCGATTTGGCGATGCATGGCAAAGCCCTGCTCGCCGGCATGGGCGCGAGCAGCCGCAGCATGGGCCTGGGCCACACGCTGCCCGAGGCCGCGATCACGCTCGGCTCGCACCACTTGTTGCTTCGCGCCGTGCCCGGTCACCCAGGTCTGGCGCTTCACGCCGCGCTCGACAAAACCAACGCGAACCTGACGCTCGCACGGCTGCAGGTTCAGCGCATGGATGCGCTGTTCGAAGGCGCGGCGAAAGCGTAGCCGCCGCGCGCGCCGCGCTGGTCAGTGGACCACGCGTTCGAACCCGAACTTGCCACCTTCGAAGTCGACCGGAATCACGTCCTTCGGCCCGAAGCGGCCTTCGAGAATCAATCTCGCGACCGGGTTCTCGATGCGCCGCTGAATTTCACGTTTCAACGGTCGCGCACCGAAAACCGGGTCGAACCCGGCATTCGCCAGTTCAGCCAGCGCGCGTGGCGACACGTCGAGCTTCATCTCCATCTTCTCGAGCCTGAGCTCCAGCACCTTAAGCTGGATTTTTGCGATTGCTTCAATGTTCTTCGCGTCGAGCGCGTGGAACACGACAGTCTCGTCGATGCGGTTCAAGAATTCCGGCCGAAAGTGCTGCTTGACCTCGACCCAAACCGCTTCGCGAATCTCTTCGCTCGGCTGCCCCGCCATCGCCATGATCTGGTGCGAACCGAGGTTGCTGGTCATCACGATCACGGTGTTCTTGAAGTCGACGGTGCGGCCCTGGCCATCGGTCAGGCGGCCGTCGTCTAACACCTGCAACAGCACATTGAAAACGTCCGGGTGGGCTTTCTCGACCTCGTCGAGCAGCAGCACGCTATAGGGCTTGCGGCGCACGGCTTCGGTGAGGTAGCCGCCTTCGTCGTACCCCACGTAGCCGGGCGGCGCGCCGATCAGGCGGCTGACCGAATGCTTCTCCATGAACTCGCTCATATCGAGCCGGATCAGGTGGTCTTCGCTGTCGAACAAGAAGCCGGCGAGCGCCTTGCAGAGCTCGGTCTTGCCAACGCCGGTGGGGCCGAGGAACAGGAACGAACCGGTCGGGCGGTTCGGGTCGGAGAGACCCGAGCGTGATCGGCGGATCGCGTTCGCGACCGCGGTGATCGCCTCGTCTTGCCCGATCACGCGTTCGTGCAGCTTGCCTTCCATCTGCAGCAGTTTCTCTCGGTCGCCCTGCATCAGCTTGCTGACGGGTATGCCGGTCGCGCGTGCCACGACTTCGGCGATCTCTTCGGCGCCGACGGTCGTGCGCAGTAACTGAGGCTTCGAGCCTTTGCTCGCGCCCTTCTCGGCCTCTTTCGCCTGGGCCTCCTTCAACGTGCGTTCGAGGTCAGGCAGCTTGCCGTATTGCAACTCGGCGACCCGGTTGAAGTCGCCCTTGCGCTTCCACTCCTCGATCTGGAACTTGACCCGGTCGATCTCTTCCATCAGGTGAGCCGAGCCCTGCGCTGCGGCTTTCTCAGCCTTCCAGATTTCATCGAGGTCGGCGGCTTCGCGCTGCACGCGGCCGATCTCTTCTTCGATCAGGCCGAGCCGGCGTTGCGAAGCTTCGTCTTTCTCGCGCGTTACCGCGGCGCGTTCGATCTGCAACTGGATCAGGCGGCGGTCGAGCTTGTCCATGGCCTCGGGCTTCGAATCGATCTCGATGCGCACGCGCGAGGCGGCCTCGTCGATCAGGTCGATCGCCTTGTCGGGCAGGAAGCGGTCGGTGATGTAGCGGTGGCTGAGTTCGGCCGCAGCGACGATCGCTGGATCGGTGATTTGCACTCCGTGGTGAACCTCGTACTTCTCTTGCAAACCCCGCAGGATCGCGATGGTCGACTCCACGCTCGGCTCGCCGACCAAAATCTTCTGGAACCGCCGCTCCAGTGCCGCATCTTTCTCAACGTACTTGCGGTATTCGTTCAACGTGGTCGCGCCGATGCAGTGAAGTTCGCCGCGGGCCAATGCGGGCTTGAGCATGTTGCCGGCGTCGATCGCACCTTCGGCCTTGCCGGCGCCGACCATGGTGTGAATCTCGTCGATGAAGATGATGGTCTGGCCTTCGTCGGCTGCAACCTCTTTCAGCACGCCCTTGAGACGCTCCTCGAACTCGCCGCGGAACTTGGCGCCGGCCAGCAACAACGCCATGTCGAGCACCAGCACGCGTTTGTTCTTGAGCGAATCAGGCACCTCGCCGGCCACGATGCGCTGCGCGAGGCCCTCGACGATCGCCGTCTTGCCAACGCCCGGCTCGCCGATCAGCACCGGGTTGTTCTTGGTGCGGCGCTGCAGCACCTGGATCGTGCGGCGGATCTCGTCGTCGCGCCCGATCACCGGATCGAGCTTGCCCTGCCTCGCGCGCTCGGTGAGGTCGAGCGTGTACTTCTTCAGCGCCTCGCGCTGGCCTTCGGCTTCGGCGCTGTCGACCGGCTGGCCACCGCGCACCGAGGCGATCGCCGCTTCGAGTGCCTT